>JAPLOC010001256.1:0-3714 GCA_026692825.1 Planctomycetota bacterium
TTGTGGCCCGCATTGGTGAAATGCTGTCGTACCAGAGTTACAACGTGAAGAGTCCGTTGAACGGCGAGGCGGCGCGGTGGGCCGAGAAGAACGCCGAAGAACTCCCTCTCGACAAAGTGAGTATGCTGGTCGACATGAACCCACAGGCGGCAAAAGCCGCGGTCCCCAAGACCGACCCCCCCGCGCGACCTGCCAGCCCCGCGCCCCAGCGGTCCGCACCTCCAAGCCGCCCTGCGGCCGAGGCACCGGCCGAGACTCGCCCCCCGCGACCCCAGCCAGCCGCAGCAGCGAGCGCCCCGGCGCGACCGCCGGCCGACACGGAACAGGGGTTGGCGTTGCGGTGTCCCAAGTGTAGTGAGAAATACCGTGTACCAGCCGCCATGGCGGGGAAACGAGTCCGATGCCGAGAGTGCCAGACGATCATCGCGATCCCGGCGTTTCCGACGGACGAGTAGTCGCCGCCGATCTGCGATCGCTGCGGGAACGGCACCGGTTGATGCTGGTGATCTCCGGGGTGGTGATCGCGCTGGCGGGGATGCTGGTGGTCCGGGACGAACAGAAAGTCGCATTCTGGTTTCTCCCGAATGTTCCGGCTCCGGAGAGTTGCTTCTCCCGGTCGTGGTTTGGCATCCCCTGCCCGGGCTGTGGTCTGACCCGGAGCTTCGTCTCGCTGGCGCATTTTGACTGGGCAGCCGCCTGGCGGTTTCATCGGCTCGGCTGGCTGCTGGCGCTGGTGACGGTCGCCCAGATTCCGTATCGCCTCTGGGCCCTCTCTCACCCGACCGGTTCCCCATTGGGACGCCAATGGCCCCATTTCCTGTCGACATTCCTCATCTTCGCCCTCATCGTGAACTGGGTTTTTGGTTTTCTCATCCAGGCGAGCGGGGCGGCGTAAGCCCCCTGCCGTCCGTAAACCCCTGCCGCTTAGTCCCTCCCCACAACCCAACAGGAGCCAGGCAGGGCGGATGACATTCCAACCCCCACCCCCAGCCTGATACGCTATACTCCCCGACACTCCCGGTGTTCCCGACAGTCAGCCCAACGGTACAGAGACGATGGTGATTCCCAAACTTGCCTGGCGGCTCGCCACGCAGATTTCCCCGCGGCTTGCGCTCAAGGGGGCCTATCTTTGCGCGTGGAAAGGAATGCGTGCCATCTCGGCGTACAAACGCCGCCTCAAAAAAGGGGAACTCTATCCCCCGTTCATGTTCGTCGCCCTCACGAACAAGTGCAATCTGCGCTGCCACGGCTGCTGGGTCGAAAAGGAAGGTGTGGGGTACTACCTCCCCGAAGAACAGCTCGACACGGTCATCAACGAGGGGAAAAAGCGGAACGCCCACTATTACACGCTGCTGGGGGGCGAACCGATGATGTATCCCAAACTGTGGGACACATTGCAAAAGCACAGCGACTGCTACTTCCAGATCATCACGAACGGGATGATGTTCACCGAGAAGAACGCGGCTCGGATCCGCGAACTGGGTAACATCACCCCGCTGATCAGTATCGATGGTTTCGCCGCCAATAATGACAAACGCCGTGGCGTCGGAGTCTTCGAGGCGGCGGATGAAGGGATGGCGCGGCTCAAGAAGAACAAGATCATCTTCGGCATCGCCACGACAATCACCGGGCAAAACGTCGACGAGGTGCTGACCGACGAGTATCTCCAGCACTTCATCGACCGCGGCGCGCTCTATATCTGGTACTACGTCTACCGCCCCATGGGGGCTGAGCCGCACACCGAATATTGCGTCTCCAAAGAGCAGCTCATCGAAATCCGCCGGCGGCTGTTGCGGCTTCGCAAGAAACATCCGATTTTCATCATCGACACGTACTGGACGGCGGATGGTGAGGCGTTCTGTCCCGCCGCCACCGGGCTGGGATTCCACGTCAACCCCCGGGGCGGAGTCGAGATCTGTCCCGCACTGTCTTTCGCCAAAGATCTGGTGACCGACAATAACGGCGACCTGTACAAGACGATCAACGAAAGCCAGTTTCTGCGCGGCTTTCAGGACTTTGTCCACGAACGCACCAAGGGGTGCGTGATTCTCGAAAACCCGGTGGAATTGAAGAACTACATCCACGACATGGGGGCGAAAGATTTCTCGACCCGCGACGCCTTCACGGAACTCGCCTCGGGATCACCGCGTAACAGCCACCATATGCCGGGTGAGGAGATTCCCGAAGACTACTGGCTCTATCGCTTTCTGAAAAAGCAGGTCTTCTTCGGGATGGGCGCACATGGCTGATTCGCCCGCACCGCAACCAACCCCAGCCGATTCTCCCCGGTCGTGGCCCGACCACACCATCACGGGAGAGCTGTTGGCCCGTGCCCGTGAAGGGCGACCCGAAGCCGTGAACGATCTGCTGGAGCGGCATCGCGTCGGGTTGCGGCGGATGGTCGATGCGCGGATGGATCAGAAACTCGCCCGACGGGTGGACGCCAGCGACATCGTGCAGGATGTGATGTTCGAGGCAAGCCAACGGCTGACCGACTATTTGCGCGACCCACGGATTCCGTTTCCATTGTGGTTGAGGCAACTGGCGCAGGATCGCGTGATCGACATGCATCGCCGGCACGTTGTCGCTGTCCGGCGCAGTGTCAATCGCGAACAGGTGATCGCTCCACCGGGGAATTCCGATCGTTCGTCACTGGAACTCGCGGCCCAGTTGCGCGATCACGAACTGACCCCGGCGGCGCACGCGTTGCGGGAAGAACTGCGTGAACAGTTCCTGGCGGCGATGGAACAAATGGACGAAACTGACCGTGAGATTCTCACGATGCGGCATTTTGAACAACTGACCAACAGCGAGGCGGCGGAATTGCTCGGCCTGTCGGAACCGGCCGCCGGCATGCGGCACTTGCGGGCATTGCGGCGCTTGCGAGAAATCCTCGGCGATACGGTCGGATAATCGCCGGCCTGGATCCACAGGACAGCGTGGCTGACCCAAATCGGCGGATTCCAGTTTTTCTCAAGTTCCTGACCCCGTTTGCCCGATGGCCCCGGTATGCCTCCACGCAAACGCCCTCCCCCCGGCTCGACGTTTGAGCCGACCCGCTACGACAATCCCAAGAGCCATCTCGATCCGTTCCTGAAGTACCTTCAGGCCGAAGCGGGAATGGCCGCCAATACCGTCACGGCGTACCGGTCGGACCTCGAACAGTTCTTCGAGTGGTTTGTCACGCAAGCCCCGAAGTCGCTCGCGGAAGTCGACTTAAAAGTGCTGTCGGCGAATTTGCAGCACCTGCGGGAACGGGGGCTGGCCGCCTCGTCGATCGCCCGGCATCTGGTTTCCGTCAAGATGTTCTTCCGCTACCTCGTGCTGGAAGGGGTGATCAAGGAAAGCACGGCCGACCTGTTGAACTCGCCGAAACTGTGGCAACATTTGCCGCACGTGATGAGTCCCGACATGGTGAACCGCTTGCTCGCCGCCCCGGGGCCGGGGGACCGTTACATGCTGCGTGACCGGGCGCTGCTCTCGGTGTTGTACGCCACAGGCTGCCGGGCTTCAGAAGTGGCCGGGTTGACGGTGCGCGACGTGCATCTCGACGAGAGTTACTGCCGGTGCATTGGGAAAGGGAACAAAGAGCGACTGGCGCGGCTGAATCCGGTCGCGCGGCTGGCGTTGGAGACGTATCTGCAACACGAACGCCCATTACTGGCTGGCTTCCGTCAACCCGAGGCACTGTTCATCAGTTCGACCGGCTCGTTG
>JAPLOC010001256.1:3792-4122 GCA_026692825.1 Planctomycetota bacterium
CTCGTCAAAAAATACGCCCGCCGGGCGGGGGCGAGCGGGGATGTCAGTCCCCACACCCTCCGTCACAGCTTCGCGACGCACATGCTCGCGGGAGGTGCTGAATTGCGCGCACTTCAAGAACTGTTGGGACACGCCAGCATCGCGACGACGCAGATCTATACGCACGTCGAACATTCGCGACTTAAAGCGATCCATGAGGAATGCCATCCCCGCGGCTGAGGGGCGCAATCGCGGCACCGGGGGCCGAACGCACAGTTAGACGTCGCCCGCCGCACCGTGGTAAAATCGAGAGAGGTCGCAGTAGCCCTCGTTCCCAAGCTCTGCTTGGGA
>JAPLOC010001257.1 GCA_026692825.1 Planctomycetota bacterium
GGCTATGCGCAGCGTCCCCAGGACTTCAACGACCTGCTGCGAATTCTCGACAGCGAAATCCGCCTCATCACCCCCACCGATCCGGAGGGCAAGGCCGAAGGCGAAGTCGAAAGTCAAGTCAAAGGCGAACCGGTGGGCGTAAGCCCCCGGGTTTTCAACGCCCGCTTCTTCCAGCTCACCCACGACTACCTCGTCCCGTCGCTCCGCGACTGGCTCACCCGCAAGCAAAAGGAAACCCGCCGTGGCCGGGCCGAATTGCAGTTGGCCGAGCGGGCATCGCTCTGGCAGGCGAAACCCGAAAACCGGCAACTTCCGTCGTGGTGGGAGTACCTGACCGCAGTGGCGCTCGTCGCGAAGAAAAACTTGACGCCCGGTCAGCAGAAAATGCTGCGTAAAGCGGGGCGTGTGCATGCCGTCCGCTGGGGGAGTGCCTTGGCGATTCTGCTGCTGATTGGAATCGGAATCTGGAACGTGGTTTCGGCCGAGCGGCAAAGCAGCCTTCGACAACAGGTGATCACGGCGGTGGATGCCGTGCAGAACAATCGTGGCCTTGCGGTTCCGTTCACTTTGCGCGATCTGGAGCGATTGCCGCGCGAGATGGTTGTCGCTGAACTGAACGGGCGATACGCGAATGCCGAACCACAACATAAGCTCGGTCTGGCCTACGCACGGGCCGCATACGAGGATGTCAACGCCGATTATCTCTGCGCGCAGATCCATCGTGCCGCGCCAGAAGAGGTCGACAACCTGGTCACGGCGCTTGGAAACTCGCGCGAGGTTTCAATGCAGGTGATCGAATCGCGCGCGAAGCAGGCCGAAAGAGAGATGAACTGGCGGCTGAAGGCCCGTGCGGCGATTGTCGCGCTCCATCTCGAAGATGAGCGAATCGCCGCCGACATGTGCCGCATTGACGAGCGGCCCGATCCTATCCAGCGCACGATCTTCATCGACGAGCTTCAAGCCTGGCACGGCGATGTCTCGCGGTTGGCGACGAATTCCAAATCTCGATCCGACGCTGCGCTGTGCTCGGGCTTGTGTCTGGCGATGGGAAGCATTCGATCAGGCCGGTTGACCGAGGAGGAAATCGAAGTCTGGAAGCCAATCTTCAGCGAGTGGTACATTTCGGCCGAGAACGTCACGCACAGCGCGGCGGGCTGGGCCTTGCGACAGTGGGGCGCAGAGCTTCCGGCGCTACCGTCGACAACTCAACCGAGTAATGGACGCCAGTGGTTCGTGAATTCGATGGGGATGACGCTGCTCAAGATCGCACCTGGCCAGTTCGAACGAGTTGAGAAGCACGGAGGCTTGGCAGTGACTGAGACGGTGAAACTGACGCACGCGTTCTGTCTATGCGACCGGGAGATCAGCGTCGGCCAATTCCAGCAGTTCGTGGATGACATTCCAGCAGTTCGTGGATGACGCAAGTTGTCCGGCCGACGAGAAGCCCTCGAATTGGGACGGCTTCTTCACAGCAGTCAGCCCGACACAGGACCATCCGGCACATAATATCAGTTGGAATGACGCCGCGCTGTTCTGCAATTGGCTGAGCCGTAAGGAAGGACGCACGCCCTGCTATCAGCGGACTGGGAAGAAGGAGAAAGACGTATACGATGAAAAGAAAGAACACGATGCTTGGCAACAGGTGCCCGAGGGGACCGGCTACCGACTGCCGACGGAAGCGGAATGGGAGTATGCCTGTCGTGCCGGAACGACGACCGATTTTTCCAGTGGTGGCGATGCAGAGTTGCTGCGAAATTATGCGACGTTCCAAGTGAGCCGCGCGGCCCCCTGTGGAACGAAACTGCCGAACGGCTGGGGGTTGTTCGATACGCACGCTAATGTCAACGAGTGGTGCGACGATACAGACGATACAATCGGCTCGCCGGATGGAGAGCAAGGCTCGCGCCGGGCGTACCGGGGTGGGAGCTGGGACGACTCCGCCATGTACTGCCGGTCGGCGAACAGCCGAACGTGCGCCCGGTCGCTTCGGTTCGGAATCCTGGGCTTCCGCCTCTGCCTGAGTCCGCCCAACAAGTGAGCGGCGCGACAAGGAAGGGATGCGAGCGGGGCCGGCAGTGAAGGGCTCGGCGGGAGCGGTCTTTTTCCAGCGATCAGAGGTGCCGCAACCGACGGAGCAGCGAGCCGATTGGACAGGCACCCTCCATGGAGTGCGGGATCTCGATCCCGCCTTTCGTTCTTCCTCACAATATCTCGCAGCCGGCAGAGTCGACTCCCTGCCGAGGCGGTCGGTCCAACGCGCCACAACCGAGTATCGATTTCCCCCGACAGTCGAGACGGTGTTGGCACAGAGCCGCGCACGCAGTAAGCGGTGATTGACGCCCGCAGACTCCGTGCGCGGCTCTGGCGCGCGGGCGTATTATTCAACGTAGCGGGTCGAAGTGGCGATCGAAGACTTCGCCTGAGAGTCGCTACTGCCTGCCGGTTGTCGAGGGAGGAAGTACGAAAAGCGGGGATTCATCCCCGGCACTCCAAATTTGGAGTGCCTTCGATGAATCGGAGCCTTTCGTTCGTCCGACATCGACTTCCGCTGTCTGGCGCGCACGGCTCGATGCGAACACGCCGGATGATACAATTCATCCCTGACCGGCACCCCGCCTCAGTGCCACTCAACATCCATCGCGTCCACTTCGTCCGCCCCCCCAAGGAATCTCATGTCCGCGTTGTTTCAGCCCTTTCCGCTCAAGGATGTCGTTCTGCGTAATCGGATCGCCGTCTCCCCCATGTGCCAATACTCAGCTCATGACGGGTTCCCAAATGATTGGCACCTCGTTCACCTGGGGGCACGGGCCGTCGGAGGGGGCCGGCCTGGTCATCGCCGAGGCGACCGCGGTCTCCCCTGAAGGGCGGATCAGCCCGGGATGCACCGGACTCTGGTCCGATGCGCACATCGAACCATTCCATCGAATCGCGAAATTCATCAAAGAGCACGGAGCGGTTCCCGGTTTGCAGATCGCTCACGCCGGCCGCAAGGCGAGCGCCAACCGTCCCTGGGAAGGGGACGATCACCTGGAACCGGGGGAAGGGGCATGGCCGATCGTGGGACCATCCGCCGTCCCGTTCGGTGCGAATCTACCCGTCACCCCTCGCGAATTGACCATTGCCGAAATCGCCGGGATTCGGGATCACTTTGTCGCAGCCGCCCGTCGCGCGCTGGCGGCGGGAATGGAATGGTTGGAACTGCACTTCGCGCATGGCTATCTCGCCAGCAGTTTCTTTTCGCCGATCGCGAACAAACGAACCGACGCCTACGGCGGCAGCTTCGACAACCGGGCGAGATTTCTGTTGGAGACACTGGCAGCAGTCCGTGACGTGTGGCCCGAGCGGTTCCCGCTCACGGCGCGACTGTCGGTCACCGACTGGGTCGAGGGAGGTGTGACGGTTGACGAAGCGATTGAGTTGATCAAGCGTTTTCGCGCGGGGGGACTGGATCTCATTGACGTGAGCCAGGGTTTCAACACACCCGATATTTCGGCAATCCCCTGGGGATCGGGATTTTTGGTTCCGACCGCCAGCCGCATTCGAAAAGAGACGGGGCTGCCGACTGCCGTGGGCTGGATGATTTCTGAACCGCAACAGGCGGAAGAGATTGTTCGCGACGGACACTCCGACCTGGTGATGCTCGCCCGGGCCGAGCTGGCCGACCCGCACTGGCCGTTCCACGCGGCGAAAGCTTTGGGGATGGACAAACCCCAGCAGATTCTGCCCATCCAGTACGCGCATTGGCTGAAGCGCTAAGATGCGAAAGAAGAAGCGGCGGCACGCGGTGCGCGAAGAGTCGAGCTATCGCTGCGATGCGTGCGGCGAAGAAATTGTCGTGCCGATCGACCTGTCAGCCGGTTCCAGTCAGGAATATGTCGAAGACTGCCCGGTCTGCTGCCGTCCCAATCTGATTCATGTGGAATTGGAAGAAAACGGGGAGGCGAGAGTCTGGGCGGAACGGGAATAAACGGCACGTTGAATCGTCGCACAGCCGAAACACATTCAGCGAAAACAGGGGGATTCGAACGGTTCGAATCCCCCTGTTTGGCGTTTCTGCGAATTCAGTCCGCAGTCGTTTCCTTCGGAGTCAACTTAGCCGACGGCCGAGGTGACAAGTCCACCGACTCGACCTCGGTCACGAACCGGTTTGAGTCCCCATTCAAGAACGCGGCGATCACATCGAACACCGCGTCGCTGAAGCCGCCAACGTTGAGGATGTCGGTCCGGTCGGGGGCCTGCGTGGTCTGGTTTGGCTGCAAGTCGATACAGACCAGTTTCGGCCACTGGATTTCTCCCTGGAGTCGCACCTGGTTCCGCACGAACTGCGTCCATTCCGTCATCACGCCGGTTGATCCCTGCGTTCCATGCACGAACGGCCGGTCCTTGTAAACCCAACTCTCGTTGTCGCTCACCAGTACCACACCCGCGAACTTGCGCTGGTGAAACGCGGTATTGGCCTTGCGCAACGGCAACGAACAGTCGGTCCCCCCTCCCCCATACTGCGCCAGCCGCTCGGCCAACGCAAAAGGGGACAGGTCCATTTTCTCGGCCGATCGTGGCCCGTCCTCAAAGCGAACATCGAATGCCTGCGTATCGAAGGGGATCACAACACTGTCGGGATTACGCCGCACAAGCGCCGCCGCCAACAGAGCCGCGACATCCACACAGCGCATTTTCGATGTTCCCCCGCGCTGACCGTTACCGGTCACGGGAGCGCTCATCGAACCCGAAACGTCGAGACCGATAACTACCGGTCCCGCGAGTACTGGGACGTTTCCACAGGCGATGTCCGCCGCCCGCTGGAGCGCCTGGCGGATCGACTGGGGAATCGAGTCCGAGGCGTTCAAGTACGCGGCGAAGTACTGATAGGGAAACTGCCGGGAACGACGGATCTCGTCGACATCGCTCAAGCGGCCAGCGATGTACTCCTCCATTCCCGGCACGTCGAACACGCCATGGCGCAGCAGCGTGTTTAGATTCATGCGCAGCGCCTGCGGTCCCATATTCCGCGCGATCGCGGCCCAAACGGAACCACACTTCGCCGAGTCGGCCAACAGATCCCAGCGGGCATGCAACCGGTCGAGGATCTCGATTTGAGTCTTGGCCTTGGTCGCGGCGCGAAAGTCCGCGAGCAGGCGAACCTGCTCGGGGAGATCGGCATCCGTCGCGGGGGACCACTTCGCGGGATCCTTGTCGGTCAACCAGCCGAACAACGCCCGGCGGGAGTTGTCGACCGGCGTGGGGCGAGCCAGACGCAGCACGTCGCGCAGCGCCGGGTCATGACCGATGGACGCCGAGAGGAGCTTCTCGACCGACGCGGTGTTCAACCAGCGCTGAAACGCCCGCTGGACCGACGCCGACAGACTGCGCTTTCCGAACTGGCCGGAACGAATCATCTGGAACAGCGTC
>JAPLOC010001258.1 GCA_026692825.1 Planctomycetota bacterium
AATCCCTCCTGTTGCAGCAGTCCCGCGAGCGCCAAGCCTCCAAATCCGCCGCCAGCTTCCCAAAGAAACTCCCGCCGCGTCGGGCAAGTTTTTTTGCCAACGTTGTGGAAAGAAGATGAGCTGGCTGCGGAAGAATGACTCATGACGGCGACCTGAATCGGGGGACGTCGGAATGTTCCGGGTCAATTCATCCTATCAGAGACGATTGACGCGTACGTAGTGAACCCGCGATTCGTGACACATCGTTCGCAGAGGGTGGCGGGCGACACTATACTTCGCTCGGACGAAGACGACGTGCCGTCGCAATGCCGCATCCGTCAAGAAGCGGCGACTTTTCTCCGACTTCTGCCCGGTGCGGCTCTGGTTCCCTGTTCCGCCTTCGACACCCTAAGCGGACGGGTCAGCGAGCCGTCCGACGACAGCCGAGTCGCAAGGAATGCGCTGGCCGTCCCACCGGGTGTTTCGGTTCGCGCTCTCGTAAACGAGTTGTCCGCGACCTCCGTTCTGTCCGCCTCACTTGGAACTCCCATTCATGGCTTCGCGAGCGTCCCTCTATTCCATCGTTCTGGCGGCCGGCAAAGGGAAGCGGATGCGCAGTCAGAATCTGCACAAAGTCTGCTTTCCCATCGCGGGAGTCCCGGCGATCATTCGGGCTCTCGACGTCTACAACCGATCGGGAATCTCCCGCAATGTGGTCGTCGTGGGAGATCTGGCGGGGCAGGTAGTGGAACTCGTGGGTCAGAAGTTCCGCAACACGGTATTCGCCTACCAGCCCCAGGCGCTGGGAACCGGAGACGCCGCCCGGTGTGGATTGCAGGCGCTCGCCGAGGTCAATCCCGACGCGCGACTGTTATTGGTCGCAGGGGACAAGCTGGTTGACTCAGCGGCGCTGACGCGGCTGATTGACCGCTGTGACGCGATCGACGCCGACCTGGGTCTGATCGTGTCGCGAGCCGAGTGGGGAGGCGATTCCGCGGGTCGCGTGTTGTTCGACGAAGAACAGCGCCCCTTGGGAATTGTGGAAGCGCCCGATATCCGACTGCGAAGGTGTCGTGGGGCACTGTGGGAGCTGGCCCGCGGCGCGCAGATGGGACTGGCAATCACGGACATCCTGGCGATTGTCGAGCGAGAACTGGGCGCGGGAAAGAAACTGGAGCAAGTCGTCCCCGATCCACCTGGCGTCTCGCCGGACGGTGTGATCGACCGCAAGAAGTTTCTCAAGCGGCTGGAGTCGATTCCCCGGGATTTCCACGCGGGGCCGGCCGACAAGTCGTTCTCGCCGCAGGAAGCCTGGGTGGCCCCGTTTCGCAATGAATTCGTCTATCTCGTGAAGAAACGGGCGCTGGAGTATGGCCTCAAACACATGGATGCCGCCAATGCCCAGGGGGAGGCGTATCTGACTGACGCCGTCGGCGCGATTTGCTCGGCCACGCGTAAGGGGACGCCGCAGTTCCGCGTCTGCCATATCGAAACCGAGACCCCGCATGAGATTCAGTCGTATAACAATCCCGAAGAGCTGTTGCGTATTGAGGATCATTTGCATGGGGAACACCATCAGTCGCTGGAGGAATTGAGAGAACGCCTGGGAACCGGGCGCTTCAAACCGCTCGCCGACTGGCTGAGGCTCTTTCCCGGCACAGGTGAACTGCCGGCGGAAACCCGTCAGACACTGGTCGAATGCTATGGCGACGACCCCGAAACGATTCAAGAGCGGGCTGCCGCCTACCGTTCGGTTCTGAAAGCCTTTGAACAGAATTTCGGTTTCGAGCGCTCGGTCCTGCTGGTTCGTTCCCCGGGACGCATCAACGTCATGGGCCGGCATGTTGACTGGCAGGGGGGACGCTGCAACCTGATGGCAGTGACGCAGGAAGTGCTGCTCGCTGTCGCACCCCGCAATGACGATTGCGTCGAAGCCCGCAACGTCGACCCGGTTCAATTCCCGCCCGCCTCCATTTCGCTGGGTAAACTGGTCAGCCGACTGGAGTGGGACAACTGGCTGAGTGTGGTCAATTCCGAGGAACTGACACGGCACCTGCGAGACTCGGCGGGGAACTGGCGGCTGTATATCGAGGCGGCCCTGCTGCGTCTGCAAATGGCCTATCGCGCGACGCTCCTGAGCGGAATGGATATGGCGGTCTGCGGAAACATCCCCGTCGCCGCCGGCCTCAGTTCCTCCTCCGCGATCGTGGTCGCCACCGCCGAGGCGGCGCTGGCGCTCCATGGCCTGGAACTGACTCCGCAACAATTCGTCAACTTCTGCGGCGAAGGGGAGTGGTTTGTGGGAACGCGCGGAGGAAGCGCCGACCACGCGGCGATGAAACTGGGAATGAAAGGGACCATCAACCACGTCACCTTCCACGATTTCGAGGTTCTCGAACAGCTCGCGTTTCCGTCGACACACATGCTGGTGGTGGCGAACTCTCAGGTGCAAGCGAAAAAGGCGGCGGGAGCCAAAGCGGCATTCAACTCGCGCGTCGGTTCGTACCTGGTCGGTCTGCAAATCGTCAAACGAAAATTCCCGCGACTGGCCCCTTTCATCCGATTCATCCGCGATCTCAACACCGACACGTTGCAGGTGCCGTCGTCGCGAATCTACGAGATCCTGCTGGCGCTGCCCCTTGCGATGTCGGCCGCGGAAGTGCGGACTGAATTCCGCGATGATCCCGAAGTCTGGAAAGTCCTGGAACCCCATTTTGGTGCCGCCCCGGATGACGCAGTTTACCCGGTGCGCGGGGTGGTGATGTTTGGTGTCGCGGAATGTGCCCGGTCGCGGCGGGCGGCAGACCTGTTACGCGACGGTGATATGCGTGGACTGGGCCGACTGATGCGGATTTCGCACGATGGTGAGCGTTGTTTTCAGATTGGTCCGGCAGGGGTCGAACCGTTTGAAGTTGATATTTCCGACGACGCCCTGCACGGTCTGATCGACGATCTGACCAGCCAGGATCTGTCGCGGGTGGAACACGCGCAGCTTCACCTGCAACCGGGAGGGTATCGCTGCAGCACCGAAGAGATCGATTCCATCGTCGATATCGCCGGCCGGATACCGGGGGTCGAAGGAGCGCAAATCGCCGGCGCCGGCCTGGGGGGGTGTGCGATGATTCTGGTGCGGGTCGAACAGGTCGACGCCCTGCGCCAGGCGCTGCTCCGGGAGTACTACGAGGCCCGTGGACTCACCCCGGGAGTCCTGAAATGCACCGCGTCGGCAGGGAGTTGTGTGGTCTCGATCGGATGATGTCGTCAACGACGCACCAAGAAATGAACGGATTATAGTACGAGTCTCGCCGCGTGGTTGCTCATCCCTCCCCGACCCGCGACAATCGGGCGATCCATCCCCTACCCGGCCCTTCGAATGAAACTCACCCCAGAACTGCGAAACAGCCGATTCCTGCGCGCCTGCCGTTGTGAACCGGTCGACACCACCCCCATCTGGATCATGCGCCAGGCGGGCCGTTATCTCCCGGAGTACATGGAGGTTCGGCGGCGAGTGAAGTTCATCGAACTGTGCAAGACGCCGGAACTCGCCGCCGAGGTCACGCTGACGGCTCAGCGGGTTCTGGGAGTCGACGCGGCGATCCTGTTCGCCGACCTGCTCCCGATTCTCGAGCCGATGGGACTCGATCTGGAATACGCCGCCGGTGAAGGGCCGATCATCCACAACCCGGTTCTGTCGGCGAGTGAAGTCGATCGAGTGCGGGAACTGGAGTCGGTCGAATCCCTGAGCTACGTCTTCGACGCGGTTCGGCTGATTCGCAAAGAGCTACCGAAGGATATTCCGCTGATCGGTTTCGCCGGCGCACCGTTCACCCTCGCCTCGTACATCATCGAAGGGGGAAGTTCCAAAAACTACATCCGCACCAAGACGCTGATGTATACTGACCCCGGTGCTTGGCGGACGTTGATGCAGCGTCTCTCCGCCAGTTTGGTTCGGTATCTGCTGGCACAGATTGACGCCGGTTGTCAGGTGATTCAGATATTCGACAGTTGGGCGGGCTGCCTGTCACCAGCAGACTATCGCGAATTCGTGCTGCCCCACCTGCGGGCGATTATTGGCGCACTGCCGGGTGAGGTTCCGGTCATCAACTTTCTGACCGGCAATCCGGCACTGTTGCCTCTATGCCGGGATGCCGGGGGAGACGTGATTGGCCTCGACTGGCGCGTCGATCTGAAAAACGGCTGGGCGGCGGTGGGCTATGACCGGGGGGTTCAGGGAAATCTCGATCCGATCTCGCTGTATGCCGACCTCGACACGATTCGCCGGCGGGCGCAGCAGGTGCTGACGGCGGCCGAAAACCGCCCGGGACACATTTTCAACCTGGGTCACGGCGTCACTCCCGATGTCCCGCATGAAAACGTGAAGGCGCTCGTCCACATCGTGCATGAACTGGGAGCGCGGTAATCGGTTGGACCGAAGCCGGTTGGCCCCAATGGGGCCGAATGCGACCGCGATCGCGCTCTCGTCCACAGTCTGAAATCCAGCCGATCTCGCAAGCACTCATGACTCTCCATTCTTCCCCAGCCAGAGAAGAAATCACCCGGGCGGCGGCGATTTTGCGGGCGGGTGGAATTGGCGGCATTCCCACGGAGACCGTCTACGGTCTGGGGGCCGACGCGTTTCAGCCTCAGGCACTGGCCCGCGTCTTCGACGTCAAAGGCCGGCCGCACTTTGATCCCTTGATTGTCCATCTGGCCGACATCGGCTGGATCGATCGCGTCGCCCGAGAGTTCCCTGCCAATGCCCGTCGACTCGCCGAGCGATTTTGGCCCGGCCCGTTGACCCTGGTTGTCCCCAAGCTCCCCACCGTTCCCGATCTGGCGACCGCCGGGCTGGAGACGGTCGCGGTGCGCGTCCCGGACCACCCGGTCGCGCACGCACTGATCGAGGAAGCGGCCACGCCAATTGCCGCCCCGAGTGCCAACTTGTTCGGGCGCATCAGCCCGACGACCGCTCAGCACGTGGTTGATCAGCTTGGCGACAAAATCGATTTCGTCCTGGACGGGGGACCGTGCCGGGTGGGGGTGGAATCGACCGTGATCCTGGTGCAACATAACCGCTTGGCGTTGCTGCGACCGGGGGGATTGACCGTTGAGGAAGTCGAAGCGTGCCTGGGAGCGGTTGACTGGTTCGATCCGGTCGAGACGGCCGCCAGTCGGGCCGGCATGGTGGCCCCCGGGATGCTGCCCCAGCACTATGCGCCGCGTACGCCACTGACAGTAGTTCCCGAAGGGGAGGCGACTGGTACCGCCACCCGTTGGATGAAAGAACAGCCAAATCTCCAGGTCGGAATTCTGGCACTGCGAACCTCGTCGGATGCACCCACTCCCTACATTGAGGTTTTGTCTTCCGACGGGGATCTGCGGGAGGCGGCGGCGGGGTTTTTCGCTTCCCTCCGTCGACTCGACGCACTCGCGCTCGATCGTATCGTCGCGGAACGATTCCCCGAGCGGGGGCTGGGCCGGGCTTTAAACGACCGCCTGACGCGGGCTGCCGGCTAAACGCAGCACGGGGGATACGATACGGAACTCCTCATCAATCGCCGCAATGGTTGAATCCTGCGGTACGGCGAAGAGGCGAAGCCCCAACGGGAGTCGCGGGCGATTTGCGAGCGATTTGCGGGCGATTTGCGGGTGCGGCGCTCGTCAAGAGGCGACGAGACCGACGACGCAGAGAAGTGGTTCGAATTCTGTTGAGAGCGCCAGGAACCATTTGTCGGGGAATTCATCGGACGCCAGCAGGATGGCGTCGGTCTGTCGGCGGAGGGGTTCCAGCACGTTCGCGGGAGAAGAGCGGAGGCACGCTTCGAGAATCATCGGCCAGCAGGCACCGAGAACCCCACGTTGTCGGGACCTGGAATCTGTTCCCAGACAAACGTCGGCGATCGACCGGGCGACTTCCTCTTGCGCCATCGGACCCGGGGCGTTTCGATTGTGCGGCTGATCGCGAATTGACTCCGTTGGCACTTGCGCAGCGTCAGGCGAGTCACGGAGTCTCTCGCCCGCAACGCGATTCCTGGCTGCGCTGGCGGTGAAGAACAGGATCAAAGCGTCCCGACCGCGAGCCGCTCGGGACAACACGGTCCAATCCGCTCCACCGGGCACAGTTGTCACAACAGGCGAGATTCGTGGTGAGAATTCAGAGAGGACTTGAGTTCCGCTCATCCCGGCGGGCAGGACGCCGTTGGGGATGCGGTTGAGGTCGACGCACAGGTGCAGGTTGCCAGCCCAGGCTTGCCGAAGACGCTCCGCCAATTCTTCCAGGCTGAGTTCCGCGATCGTCCCCTCGCAGCCGATCCAATCTCCTTCGAGGGGGAGCCGACGGTATTGGACCGTGACGAGCGGTTGTCGTTTGGATCGCGGGTTTTTCGGCCAGTCGATCGCGGGGAGTTCGGCCGTCAATCCGCCCGCTGTCGGCGAGGTGCTGGCTCCGTGAATTGTGATTTTGAAGGATGTTTTTCCCGCGACGACAAATCCACCGTTGGGCACCGGATACCGACGCAGCGACGGGATCTTGTCTCCGCCGACCCGTGTCCCGGACCGGCTATTGAGATCCTCGATCTCGCAGCCGTGGGGGGTGGCGTGGATCCGAAAGTGCGCGCCGGAGAGATACCGGTCGACTTCGAACGCGATGTCGCACCGTTCCGGGACGCGTCCCACGACGCATTGTTCGCCCAAATCGATCGAGAATCGGCGAAACGTGTCGTCGGAGCGATCGGTCGCTTCCAATACCACTCGAGTGGCCATTTGAGGTCAGCCTGTTGCAGTGAATCCAGCCCGCCTGTCACGAATGCCCCTCAGGACACAAATGACCCTCAGGAAAAAAGCAAGGCACGGGGGATCGTGAGACCAACCCCGTGCCGTGTCGTCGTGCCGTAACCGTTGACGCGGTTACGATTTCCCTTCGCCCACCTTCCAGGTGTATTCGACGTTCCCGGAACTCTTTCCCTTCGCGTCGGCGATGGTGTAGGTCACCTTGATTTCCTCGAAGTTGAGTCGGAGTTCTTCGACAGGAATATCAGCCGACTGGGCGGCACCGCCGATTCCGTAGTGGGTGATCAGCACGTTTTTCAGCTCGTACTTGAAGTACGCCACGCGATTCCCGTCGGTGTACGTTCGGGTCAGTTCGATTTTGACGGACCCGAAGACCTTTCCTTTGCAGATCGCTTCGGAAAGCTTGGGGCTCGCTTTGTCGAGCTTCTTGACGACCAACACATCATTGGGAATCGTGTCGGCCCGCTGCCGACTGACGCCGGTCGCTCCGGGAGGGCACGGCTTTTCGAATGACTGGTTGAACGAAATCACGTCGCTCCAGCCCTTGTGGTTTGTGTCTTCCGATTCGCCGTCGATTCCGTCGAACTTAATGTAACCAGCCATGAGCAATCACTCCTGTGTTGTCAAACGCGTCGGTGATTCCCAGCCAGGACCAACCTGGCTGAATCCTCGTCAATCGAGGTGAATCACTGTTTGTCGCGGTGAGTTTTGTTGTTCGCCTCACGCCACTATTCTCGCCTGGCTCGCCAGAAAGTTGCGGAGAAACCGGCAGGATTTTTGGGATTCCTACGGATTCTTCTTGACCGGGATTTCGACATGCAGGGTTTTGGGGGAGTTTTTGAACTCCTCGACGGAAAGGAGGTTCAATTTGGGGTTGCGGGGAGCGTCGTCGGGGGAATAGTCGAAGACATGGATGATCATCCGATCCCCATAGGCGGTGCGGGTGACCCGTGCCGGTGGGGGATCGGAATCGACCCAAACCATCACTTTGGGCTCCCGGGGAGGTTGTCCGCCAACACCCACGTTGTTTTCGGCAGGGTCATGGCTTTCGACAATGACAATCTGCGGAGGTTCGTTCGGCTGTCCGGGAACGTTCTCTCGGGAGGAGAGGTCGGCTTTGATCTGGTAGTGTGCTCCCGGAACGGCTGGAAACGGGAGTTTTTCATGTCGCCCGGTGCGAATCGGGATCGGCGGCGTCGGAGTGTCCGATTCGTCCCATGAAAACCAGGCGGAGATCTGTGAATCTTTGGGCCTCACCGGAAGTGGCAACAGAATTCCTTTACTCGCATCCTCGGAAATGACACGGTCATAGGTCCAGGGTAGAACGGTCAAGCCGTCAACGGATGGAATGGGGGCAGCCGTCGTTTGTTGGATCAGCACCAACCGGGGAGAGGGAGAATTGAGGTCGTCATTGAGGACGATACGTCCCTGTGAAGTGTCTGCCAGGGCGTCGGACGGTGCCTGGACCTCCGCATGCCAATCCGACTTGGTCATGTCATTTCTTTTGAGCGTCGCCTTGAAGCCCTCCACCTGCTCCCATCGGCGAACCTTGGTGTCCACTTCGGCATGTCGACTCTCAAGGACAGGTGTTGAATCCGCACCGGGCCGCAGCATATAGAGACGAGACTCAGGCGGACGCAATTCGTCTTTGACCGGCTCCACCATTCGGTTTTGCGAACGCGCCGCACTGTCCAGGATCTTCAATTCAAACCGCTGTGCGTTGGCACTGTCAAACGTTATTGCCCGACTCAATACGCCACCGTCGCTGCGCACCCCACCGGCCGAGTTCCATTCGATCTCCACTTCGAACCGTGACACGACCCCATTGAGCGTCTTTTGGAGATCCGCCTCGCTTTTGGTGGAATACAACTGGATCGCGGAGTCGGCATTGAGCGTGGTCAACTCACACAGTTCTTTGAATCCCTTGTCGAGGATGTCAATGGTACGATCGAGTTCCCTTGCATCAATGTCAAAGTACTCATCGGGATCCTTTCGAGGTAGAGGAACGCTGCTCCATTGATTGGTAGTCAACCCGACCTTTTTGACCGCCTTGGCAAATTGTCCACCGATCCCAATCACGTGAACCCGAGGCTTATTTCTGCCATTTTCTTTCGGAAGTTTCAGTTTCGCATCAAGAATTCCATAGGTCTCTGGCTTGACATCAAGGGCCTGTTGACTGGCAACCGCAGGGAAATTGCACCCATCCGTGATGACGACGACAAGCTTTTCTCGAGCGGAATCGTCAGGTCCCATTTCGTTCAGCGAATCGATCGCACTTCCGATCGCTGCGAACAGCGGAGTGGATCCCGTCGGTTTGAGTGCTCGAAGAGCCACCACAATTCTCTCGCGGGATCCCAATTGGGTCAGTCCCGGATGAACCGTGTTCGACGTGGCCGTCCC
>JAPLOC010001259.1 GCA_026692825.1 Planctomycetota bacterium
CGAAGGACATCCCCCGTCCGGCGATCGACCCACTCGGCGGTCACTTTCAGCGTGATTTGCAGTTCGCGCGCGTCGCTGTTTTCGGTCTGGCCCAGCGCTCCCTTTTGCAGGTTATTGAACCGCAGCACCAGGGTCGTGTCGGCGTCGGACTCGTGAGCGATGCGGAAGTGCGAGCGCTGTTGGATTTGTTTCTGCACCGCCTCGGCGACCTGATTCTCGATGAATCGGCGATTGGAATCCGAGTGGGGAATGCTCACCGCGACCGAGCGGACTTCCTGGCTGAAGGGGGACCCGACGTTGTAGCCACAGCCCGGCAGGGCGAGCGCCCCGAACAGCGAAGCTGCGAACGATCGCATGGCGGCGCGGCGTGACACGCGTCGGTCGATCGACTCGTCGGCGAGAGCGCGGTTCGCGTTCACAGAGGCACCTGGTTGAGGAGGAATCGTCGGGCGGTTACTGCTTCGGCGGCTTACGCGAAAATCGGGAGCTTCCCGAATCATTGGCCGGTGGAGCGTCGGCATCTTCGCCGCTGACGGTTATGACTTCTGTTTTGTAGATCGGTTTGGGAAGCAGGCCGGCGGCGTGGTCGGGTCCAAGCTGCACCAGCAGTTCGCGAGCCTCTTCGACGTGGGGACTTTCGGGCGAGTGCTGGACCATCGATTCGAGGTAGAAGGCGCTCGCGTGTTTCTCGCCCCGTTTCAGATGATACTGGGCGATCTGCCAGTCGCGGTTGGCCGCCTCAGTATTGATGCGGACGAGATCGTTTTCGAGCTTCTTCTTCTGAGGGATGTTGGGAAACAGCCGGACCGCGCTTTGGGTCAGTTGCCGGGCTTCTTCGAGCTGTCTGCCGTCGTAATTCGAACCCTGGTACGCCAGGAGACTGGCGTGCGCCCCGAGGACGTAAGCCTGGGCGGCGACTTCGCGGTCGGCGTATTGTTCGCGGATGGTGGCGAAGTCGCGGTCGGCTTCGATGTAGTCGCCACTGCGGAGGCGGTAGACCGCGTGCGCCAGGAGGGCGTCGTCGGCGAGCGGTCCGGTCGGGTCGTGCATCCAGACCGAGCGAAGCGCTTCCAGCGCGCGACCGTCGGGATCGAACATCGGCTTCTTCTTGTTCACGAAGTTGACGGGAAACCAGATGTTGGCGGAAATCTGGGTGTCGGGATTGGCGTCGATTCCGTTTTCACTACCCATTTTGGCGAAGTGGGCCATTTCCACCTCGGTGGCACTTTTGGGATGTCCCAGCCAGTCGAGTGCGATGTCGTACAGACGCTGGGTCGATTTCTCGAGGTAGCGCGATGAGGGATATTTCTTCAGCAGTTCGTCGTAGCCATCCTGGGCGTCGGCGAGTTTCTCCATTTGAAAGTCGCACTCGGCGCGATGGAACATCGCGTCTTCCTCGATCGGCTTATCCTTATACTTCTTGACCACCTTGTGGAATTTCTTGCGGGCCTCTTTGTACTTCCCCTCAGTGTACAGCGCTTTGGCTTCCTCGAATTGTTCGTGCCCTTCCAGCTCGGCCATCTTTCGCCCCCCCTGGGCCGCCTCGGCGGCGTCGCGGGCTTTGCGGCCGGTCGGTCCGAGCATATTCCCCACGTCGAGGTTGTCGAGCGTTGACTTGCAACCCGCCAAGCCGAGAGCCAGGCCAGCCAGCAGCAGGCAGCTCACGACACGCGCGAAGGGCGGCGCGGCGCGGCGAGTGGGCTTCGACTGGAGGCGGACAGGGAGCCAGCCTGTCGGTGGTCGCCCAGTCGGCAAAATCGAACCGGTAATGCGGGTGCGCATGAAAGTTCACCACGCGCTGGGGCGTGGCCAGTCAGTCGGATGTCTTGGGGGGAAGGAAGTCAGGCAGGACGCGAGTTACGGTCAACGCGAGTGCTACAGGGGAAGGTAGCGGAGGGTTTTCGGACGTCGACCGAGAAGTTGTATCACCAGAGGTGTCAGGATCCCGCGCAGCTCTTTTGTCTGACGCGAGGTCAGCAACAGACGCTGCCAGGTGTTTTCACCTTCGGTCGTCAGTTGGTTGAAGACGGCCAAGGTGGCGGCTGAAAGAAGACGCTTCGGTTCCGGAGACTCAAGACAGGCGGGGCAGGTGATTCCCCCCGCTTCCGTTTGAAATCCGTAAACCGCCGCTTCTTCTAACGGCTGTCCGCAGGCCACGCACGCGTCGAAAGTGGGAAGGTGACCCAGTTCCCGCAGCAAACTCAACTCAAACCACGACAGGTTCAGCACGACGTCGTCTCCCGCAGCAAGGCGGTCCAGCGTCGATCGTACCGACTCAAACAGTTCCGGATGCGGATCATCCTCTTCGCACAGCGCGTCGAGCAATTCCGCCACGTAGTATCCGCCATAGAGACTGGTCAACTGACCAGTCGCGGGCGTAAATCGTTTCACCAGTTTGGCTTCCGTCAGGATGTCGAGACCGGCAGACGATTTGCGGAGGATTACTACCTCACAAGTGGTCAAGAGGTCAAGAGCAGCCTCGAACGGTCCTTTCAGGCGCTTGGCCCCTTTCGCGATGGTCGCCTGCTTGCCAAATGTCTGGGTGAACCAGGTGATCACCTTGCTCGATTCGCTGAAGTCGGCCTGGCGGATGAGAATTGCCGTCGTTTTGTCGCTGGACAAGCGGCTGAGCCCTTTCGTCGCGGAGTCGCGCTGGCTGGAAGTCGCAGGATATCAAGCTGGGGTTGTCGGACAAGTCCAGCTTGACCGCGACGCGACGGAAAATGGAACGCCGACTTCGAAGCGGTGTTTCAACTTCTCCGTCTTGATTTTTCAAACCACTACCATTCACGCCGGCTCGCCGCTAGAATCCCCAGACTCCTAGAGGGGAACCTGAAGCACGCATGTCCAATCCACCGTCAAACACACTCCCCGAGTTGAACCGCCTGCACGTGGCGATTCAGGAAGTGCAGGAAGAGATCGACCGGGGCCCCCGGCTGCTCAAGGCACGCCACAACGTGACGTTGGGCAAGCAGGAAGATCTGGAAAGCCAGAAGCTGAAGCTGAAACAGCTTCGCCTCGCCGCCGACCAGAAGTCGCTCCAGTTGAAAACCAACGAAGCGAAAATTGTTGACCTGAAGGGGAAGCTGAATCAGGCCGCCTCGAATCGCGAGTTCGACATTTTTAAGGGGCAGATCGAAGCCGACAAGGTCGCCAACAGTGTCCTGGAGGATGAAATCCTCGAGGCCCTCGAGAAAATCGACGGTGTGCAGGTCGATATCAAGAAGCTCGAAGCGGAAGTCGTCGCCGCCCAGGCCGACGAAAACAAATTCTCCGCCGAGGTCGACCGCAAACGAGGCGGGCACAGGCGACTGGTTCAGGCGCACGGAGCCGGGGCTTTGGCCGCCGTCGAGAACGCGACTTGCACCTCGTGCTACGTTCGGCTGACATCGCAAAACGCGGTCTCCATTCTTTCGGGGACCATCATGTTCTGCCGAACGTGCGGCAGACTGCTGTTCGCCAAGCCAGAAGAGGCTTGAGTCTGTAGGGATCCCGCAAATGGCCGTTCGTCCAGCGAAGTCGCGGAAGCCAGTCACCCCGAATGGCCCGCAACCGGGCGACTCGGCGATCCCCACGATCGGGCAGTACCTCATCCAGCGACTGCAGGATTACGGGCTGGAACACGTCTTCGGGATCCCGGGCGATTTCATTCTGCAGTTCTACGCGCAACTTTGCGAAAGCCCGATTCAGGTGGTCGGCTGCACCCGGGAGGATAACGCCGGCTACGCCGCCGACGGTTATGCACGTGTGCATGGGATGGGGGCGGTCTGCGTGACGTTCAGCGTCGGCGGATTGAGTACCTGCAACTCGATCGCCGGTGCCTATGCCGAGAAGTCGCCCGTTGTGGTCATCAGCGGCGCGCCGGGGGTCGACGAGCGACGGAGCGATCCGCTGCTGCATCACCGGGTGCGAGACTTCAACACTCAGCGCGAAGTGTTTGAAAAGATCACCGTCGCCTCGGCGGCGCTCGACGATCCGCTGACGGCGTTTCGTGAAATTGACCGCTGTCTGGCGGCGTGCAAACGGTACAAGCGACCGGTCTATCTTGAGCTGCCGCGCGATCGGGTCAATACCCGGGGAATCTATGCACACACACCGGTCGAGGAGCGCCCGGTGAGCAACAAGGGGGCGCTCCGCGAGGCGCTCGCCGAGGCGGCCGAGATGATCAACGAATCGCAACGGCCGATTCTGATCGCCGGCGTGGAAATGCACCGATTCGGTCTGGGAAACGAGGTGGTCAAGCTCGCCGAGAAGCACGACATTCCCATGTGCGCCACCCTTTTGGGCAAGTCGGTCGTCAGCGAGAAACATCCGCTGTACGTCGGCATCTATGAAGGGGCGATGTGTCGGGAGCCGATCCGCAAGTTTGTCGAAGAGAGCGATTGCCTGGTTCTGCTCGGCACGTTCATGACCGACATCGATCTGGGGATCTATACGGCGAACCTCGATTTCGCCAAACGGATTCTGGTGACGAGTGAAACGCTGCAGATTCGGCATCATCATTACCACGACGTGCTGCTCCCCGATTTTGTGAAGGGTCTGCTGAAGGCGGAACTCTCTCCCCCGAAACGCAAGATTCCCGCGAACTGCCGGCGGGAGGAGACCGAGTTCGTCCTGGATTCCGACGCCCCGGTGACGACCCGCAGACTGTTCCAGCGCATCAATGAGCTGCTGGATGAGAACATGGTAGTGGTCGCTGACGTGGGGGACTGTCTGTTCGGGGCGGCGGATCTCACGATTTATCGGCACACCGAGTTCATCAGCCCGGCGTACTACACGTCGATGGGTTTCGCGATCCCGGCGGCGGTCGGGGCACAGTTCGCGAATCGCAAACTGCGACCGATCGTGCTGGTGGGGGATGGCGCGTTTCAGATGACCTGTCTGGAGCTGTCCACGGCGGTCCGGCACGATTTCAACCCCATCGTCCTGGTGTTGAACAACAAAGGGTACACTACGGAACGCTTCCTGCATGAAGGGGAGTTCAACGACATTCTGAACTGGGAGTACCACCGGCTGCCCGACCTCTTGGGAGGGGGCTGGGGGTTCGAGGTCTTTACCGAGGGAGACCTCGACAAAGCGCTCAACGCGGGACTCGCCAACAGCGACAAGTTCAGCCTGCTCAACATTCATCTCGACCCCGCCGACATCAGCCCGGCGCTGGAACGCCTGGCGAAATCGCTCTCGAAACGGCTGTAGCCCATGTCGGCGGTCCCGGTCACCACGCGCGAGGAAGAGGCCCGGCGGGATTTAGGGGCCACCCAGATTTCCCCAAGACTTGCCCGGGGGTTGTGTTTCGGGTTTCTGCTGGCGATCGTGCTCGTGGGGCTATTGGAATTGTGGCAGGCCAAGGTCGACGGAGCGATCGACAAGGCGCGCGCCGACCAGCTTGAGCAGCGGGGCGCTCTTTCAGAACTGTGCCGCCCGGCTCAGCGGTGGCTCTCGCGATCGGTGGGGATGACAACCGCCGGTGTCATTCCAGGAAGGGGTGACTGGCTGTATTTCGATCGTGATCTGGCGCATCTGACCGGTCCCGCGGTACTCGATTCCACGCGGCTTGACCATCGCAGACTTGCTGAACCGGGAATTGAGCCGGATCCGCTGCCCGCAATCATTGACCTGCATCAGCAATTGCGCCGCCGGGGCATTCGGCTGATTGTCGTGCCGGTCCCGTCGAAAGGGACGATTGACCGCCACCCCTTATACGCCAATCAAGAGATCGCGGTGTTGCCGGAGAACGGTTCGTTTCGCGAGATTCTGGCCCGACTTGCCGCCGCCGACGTGGAAACGGTGGATGTCGCGTCCCTGTTGGATACTGACGACCGCAAGACGTTCGTTCCCCGTTTTCTCGCGACCGATTCGCATTGGAACCCGTCCGCTGTCGACCTGGTCGCCCGGCATCTCGCGCGCCGGCTTGGTTGGGACGTTTCCACGGGGGAATTCGAGGAAACCGTCACGACGATTGAGGGGGTGGGGGATCTCGCACGGCGGCTGGATCCTGCGGGAACCTGGCGGGAGTCAGTTGAAATTCGACCCGTTACGCCGCTCTGGAAATGGAACGCGATTGAGAGTGCATCTCGGCGGGAGAGTCAGGGGGCACCCATTGTGCTGCTGGGAGACAGTTACACGAACATCTATTCCGATCCTGGGTTGAATTTTGGGGAGAATGCCGGGCTCACTGAGCGGTTGGCGTCTCATTCCCAAACACAGGTCGATGCGATCGCGTTGAACGCGGGAGGGGCGGTCGCGTCGCGGCGGGAATTCGCGCGGGCCTGGCGAAGAAATCCGGAACGATTCACCAACCTGAAGGTGGTCATTTGGGAATTCGCGGTCCGGGAGTTGTCGTTCGGAGACTGGTCGCGGGTGGAACTTCCGCCTTCGATTTCGATCGGTTCGAATGCGGGACAGGCTCGCGCGGCGGACGTGGAATCCGCGTCCGATCCGGTCACAATGACGCTGACGATTCGCGATATCGCACCGGGGGACACGTTGAACGGATCGGCACCGTATCCTGAAGCGCTGCTGGCAGTCCGGTGTGAGTCTGAGCAGGGTGATGCGCGCCATCCGGAATTCGCAGACGTTGTGGTTTACGTCTGGGGATTGCGTGATCGCCGGCCGACTCCCGCGACGCGGTGGAAGGTGGGAGATGCGGTCGAATTGCGACTGGTTCCGTGGTCTTCGGTCGAGGGAAAGTTGGGACGGTTGGCGCGGGTGGAGCTTGAGGATCTTGATGATGATGTGTTGAGTTTGCCGGTGTACCTGGGGGAATTTGTGGAGAACGGGGGGAGTCGATGATGTGGATTGGTGGGAAGCAGTGGCGGGTGGGGTTGTTTGTGACAGTCGTGTGGGCGTTGCTGATAGGGGACGTGTCGAGCGCGGCGGCAGGGGATGCTGTCGCGGAATTCACGTCAGTGGCTGCCCGGAGTTCGGTTTCGTTCCTGCGAGGGCACAGTGGCGGCTCGGCAGGAGCCTCGCCCTCCCGTAACGCTGGTGCGCTGACCTGCTTCGTCGCCGAAGGCGAGGGGGAATCGAGCGTGCAATCGCAATTCGCCGACTGGGCGCAGAGGGCCGAGGGGAAACGCCGGAGCGTGATCGGGGGGACGGACGGCTGGTTGTTTCTCACCAGTGACGTGCGCTTCGCGTCGCTCGGGGAATTCTGGGGAGCGTCGGCGGCGGGAGTCAGCCGATCGCGCAAGCCCGAACAGGCTGACCCGCTCGCCGCCATTCTCGACTTCCAACGGCAGTTGAACTCGCTCGATATCGAACTCTGGGTGGCCCCTGTTCCCCCGAAACCGGCGGTCGCTGGCGCACGACTTTTGGGCGCACTCGCTGGAGAGTCCCCCCGTTGTGATGGTGCGGTCGCGGACTTCCTGCGGCTTCTGGCCAAGGAAAACGTTCATGTCGTCGATCTGGAGCCAGCATTCCACAAGGCGCAGACTGCCGACACCGGCTCGATGTACTGTCGGACCGACAGCCACTGGTCCGGGACGGCGATCGTGCTGGCGGCCGAAACAATTGCCGCCGATTTGCGAAAACGACCGTGGTTTGATCCAGGCGCTGCAGGCACCACGGTTGCCACCAAGCTCGCGAGATTTGAGAAGCGGCAGCGCCCGGTGAAATTCGCCGGCGATCTGCTGAAGCTCGACGTTGAGCCGACCCCGGGCTTTATGGCGACGGACGTCCCTCCATCCGAAGAGATCGCCGCCTGGTTCGTCACCGACCGTGCGACCGGCCAGCCGATTGAACCGACCGCTGACAGTCGGGTGCTGTTACTGGGAGACAGCCACACCCTGTTCCTTCATGAAGCGACGCTACACGCCACGGGAGCGGGACTGTCCGATCATTTGGCTTTGGCTCTCAACGAACCGGTCGACCTGATCGGCGTCCGGGGCTCGGGTTCGACATCGGCGCGGGTGACACTCGCGCGGCAGAAAGAACGACTCAAGGGGAAACGGGCGGTCATCTGGTGTTTCGCGGCCCGTGAATTCACCGAGAGCGCCGACGGTTGGCGGAAGATCCCCATCTTCAAACCGTAAAACGCGACATTCACGCCAGCAATCCGTTGATCACGTGACCGTGAACGTCGGTCAGTCGGCGGTCGATGCCGTTGTGACGCACGGTCAACCGGGTGTGATCGATCCCCAGGAGATGCAGGATCGTCGCGTGGATGTCGTAGACCTGTGTCGGGTTGTCCCGGTCGGCCGGTTTGTAGCCCCAGGAATCACTTTCGCCGCACGTCGTCCCACCGCGAATTCCCCCACCTGCCAGCCAGTTCGTGAAAACGTACGGATTGTGATCTCGTCCCTTGCCCCCCTGCGTTGATGGCATTCGGCCGAATTCGGTCGTCCAGAGAATGATGGTGTCGTCGAGCAGGCCGCGTTGTTTTAAATCCTGGATGAGAGCCGAGGCCCCCCGCGCCATGCCGCGCGCCAGTGGCCCGTGATCCCGCTCGACATCTTCGTGCGAATCCCAATTCCGCCGGGGGAACCCGTTGTCGTTCCCGCTCCAGATCTGCACGAAGCGGACTCCCCGTTCGAGCAGCCGCCTGGCCACCAGGCATTTGCGACCGAAGTATTCGATCTCCTCCGTTGGATTGATCTCCGCGGGAAATGTGCTTTGGCCATGATCGAGACCGTAAAGCTTCAGAATGTGCTTTGGCTCGCCCGATACATCCAGTGCGTCCGGGGCGGCAAGTTGCATTTTCGCCGCCAGTTCGTAGCTGCGGATCCGGGCCTCCAGTCGCGAGTCTCCTGGTCGCTCGGCGGCATGTTCCAGATTGAACCGCCGCAGCAGTCGCTGCGTCGCCTGCTCACTCGACGCGTTGACGTAGCTCCCCCCTTTGCCCGGGAACAGGTCGGCGATCGGCGTATTCTTTCCTGGGTAAATGATCGTTCCCTGATGTTGCGCCGGAAGGAACGCTGTATCCCAGTTTTTCGGGCCGTTGGAAGCGAAGCCGCGATGATCGGGGAGGACGACGAACGTCGGCAGATTTTCGTTCAGGCTCCCCAGTCCATAGCTCACCCAGCAACCCATGCCGGGGAAGCCGGGAAGCTGAAACCCAGTCGCCTGCAGGTAGGTCGCCTGACTGTGAACGCCGGTTTTGCCCACGAGGTTATGGACGAACGCCATGTCGTCGACGCACGCCCCCAGGTCGGAGACCACTTCCGACAGCGGTTTGCCACAACCGCCATACGGTTGAAACTTCCAGATCGGCTTCATCCACGGCCCCAGTCCGTTTTGAAACGCTTCGACATGCTCACCAAAGTCCGACGGTTCGCCATGACGTTTGACGAGTTCGGGCTTGTAGTCGAACAAATCAATATGGCTGGCGGCCCCTCCCATGAACAACTGCACAACCCGCTTGGCGCGGGGAGGGTGGTGGGGAATACCGGGCAGCCCGCCGACGCCGGCT
>JAPLOC010001260.1 GCA_026692825.1 Planctomycetota bacterium
ATCGGCGCTCGCAACATGCAGAACTATCATTTGCTGCAAGCGGTGGGGGAAACCCGCAAGCCGGTGCTATTGAAGCGGGGACCGTCGGCGACCATTGAAGAATTCCTGCTGGCCGCCGAGTACATTCTCGACCAAGGCAACCAGCAAGTCATTCTGTGCGAACGGGGAATCCGCACATTCGAGACGCACACCCGGTTCACACTCCCACTCGCCACCGTCCCGTACCTCCGCGAGAAGACTCACCTGCCGATCGTCGTCGATCCCAGCCACGGGACAGGCGTCGCATCACTGGTTCCTTCCATGTCGGCCGCTTCGGTCGCCTGCGGAGCTGACGGCTTGATTCTTGAAGTCCATCAGAACCCGGCGAAAGCGGTGAGTGACGGAGCGCAGACACTGAACCCGGCGCAGTTCGAAGCGACCATTGCGACGTGCCGCAAGGTGGCGGGGGCGTTGGGAAAGACGATGTAGTGCCGACTCCCGCCAGGAGCCGGCGTCACTTGAAACGGGGAGACCTTGCCGAAGGAGATGCCAAATTCTCCCCGGCATGTCTCCTTGATGGCCGAAAACCATGTCGTCATTTCAATCCGAGCGAGATCGGCCAGCCAATCACAACCGGTGAACGCGGCCGGCTTGGTCAGCAGTTGCAAAGTCCATCGTCCGTAACCTGCCGGAGGTTTGCCTTCCAAAGCCGCTTCAAAAAGTGGAAGTTCGCAAAGTAGTCCTTACACGTCCTTCCGTGGTTCCTTCGCTGTCACCAGCGACACCACAATCAGCACCGCGAAGCTGAGCGGAATCGTCACGATTCCTGGCTGACTGAAAGGGACGATCGCCTGGTCGGCTGGCAAGCCGTAGATCGCGCTGTAGGTTTCCCCTGATGCCAGAATCCACGCGAGTGAGCTGAACATTCCCACCACGACGGACGCGACCACGCCCTTGCGCGTGACCCCCTTCCAGAAGAGCAGCGTCACCAGGGCTGGCAGGTTCGCGGAGGCCGCCACGCTGAATGCCCAACCGACCAAATAGCTGACGTTCATTCCCTCGAATTTGATACCCAATCCGATCGCGATCGCCCCCACAATGACTGAGGCGATGCGGGCGATCCGCACTTTCTCGACATCGTTGAGTTCGATCTTGAACACATGACCGACCAGGTCGTGAGTCACCGCTCCCGCCGACGCCAGGATCAAACCGCTCACCGTTCCCAGCACCGTTGTGAACGCGATTCCGGAGATGGCGGCGAACAGAAGTTCATTCATCCCGCGTGCCAACAGGGGTGCCGCCATGTTGCTGTCGGTGACGTCGAGCGTTCCACTCGTCATCGCCCCCAATCCTAAAAACAGGGTCAGCACGTAGAAGAAGCCGATGCTCGCGATCCCCACGATCGTACTCTTGCGGGCACTCGTTTCGTCCTTGACCGTGTAGTATCGGATCAAAATGTGAGGGAGCGACGCGGTTCCACAAAACAGCGCCAGCATCAATGACAGAAAATTCACCCGGTCGACGATCTTCGCGCTGCGAATTCCGCGAAATGTGGGGTGCTCCCCCGGTCGCAGCACTCGCGCCCCCGATGTCGGTTTCTGGAAGTACACCGTCGTCTTCGTTTTGTCTTCTTCAACAATGGTCTGGTTGTCCCACAGCACCACTTCGCTGTTTTGCAGCGTTTTCAAAAACTCCAACGGCCCCTGCGGACCTGAAGACTCCACCCCGTCGGGCAACTTGCTCACATGCCCCACGGGATGCAACACCGCTTCGCCCTCTTTTTTCCCCTTCGGCAGTCCATTGATCGAAAAGACCTTGCCATCCGGGTGTTTTCCGACCGTCTGGGTTTCGGTCAGCAGCGTCTGTCCTGCGGTCGCTGAACTCTTGTGGAACACGGTCACCGGGGCTCCCGCCGACTTTCGCACCCGCACGAACGGCTTGTCTTTCCAAGGCCCCTCTTCGGGAAGGAGTTCGGCCTTCTCCCAGCCAGCGGCTTTGTGAAGTTCATCAAGGACCGTGTCTGTCGCAGCCGGTCCGACAGCCAGGAATTCGTAACCGTCCTCTCCCCCCTTCCCCACGTGGAAGCCTCGTTGCAGCAACAACACCACCAGAATCAGGCTGAAGAGAACCAGCAGTGATCCTTTAAGAAACTGGACCCATGTCGTTGAGACCATCCCTGCCGTCACCACAATCAGGATGACGGTCGTTCCCACCAGAACCACCCCGACCCAGTGGTCCAGTCCCAACAGTGGCTTCACCAGCACCCCGGCCCCCACCATCTGGGGAATCAGGTAGAAAATACTCACCGCCAGCGTGCTGATGCCGGCGGCCAGCTTGATTCCGGGAGACTGAAACTTCGCGTCGAGAGCGTCGGCGAAGGTGAATTTCCCGAGCCGTTTCATTGGTTCTGCGATCACGAAGAGCGCGACCACCCACCCCGCCAGATAGCCAATCGAGTACAGGAAACCGTCGTAGCCGTAGAACGCGATCATCCCGCAGATCCCGAGGAACGACGCGGCCGACAGGTAGTCGCCGGCGAACGCGATCCCGTTCACGAACCAGGGAATCTGTCCGTGCGCGGTGAAGAATCCCTGAGCCGACTTGGCTTTGCTCCCCAGGTAGAAGCTGATTCCCAATGTCACACCGACAAACGCCGCGAAAATAACGAGCGCTGTCCACGACGGTTCGTAAATCACGAATGGGGCCCCTGTTCTTTTGGGGAATCTTCTGAAGCTTTACAAAACAAGCCGTAGACAAACGACAGTATGACAGCGGCCACGATCAGGCCGAACCCCCAACTGATCGCGAGGTTGATCCCGCCGAATGGGGTCTGCTCCATCGTCTCGGGTGAGAATGCGTTCACCAGAACGAACCCGCCGTAAAGCAGCAGGTACAGTCCAAACAACCACAATCCAAGACGGGCGTTGTATTGCTGCATGAGCGCTGGGAGATGGAGGAGGTTGCGACCGAATTGTCGGCGGGAAAAACGGTGAGTCCGAACACAGGACACGCTTCCCGCCGAACCATGACGGATCAACGAAGGTGCCGATCCGTGACGGCACGGGCTGGATTGTAACGCGTTGTCCGCGCCGGGGAATGGATCGGGTCCGGTCCTGGCGAAATTCGCCCCGCCGTTACCAGCATTCGGTTTCGGACGGATGCGGCTACTTTCCTCGCGACCGATCACGTGTCTATACTCAGGGCGGCGAAAAGTGCGACGTTTCGCCAGAGCCGCGCCTG
>JAPLOC010001261.1 GCA_026692825.1 Planctomycetota bacterium
CGAGTGTGCCGCGCAACTGGCGGCTGACCGACTTGATGCTCTCGTTTTTGTGCAGCTTGACCTCTTCCGACATGACGCGACTTCCTGGAGTGACGAACACGGACCTTGGCGAGTATAGAGAAAGTCGAGCGATTCTGGCGAGACGGAACCGTCGCTTCCCGGGGCCAATAGCCTGAGATTCCCGGAGATCGGAAGCGATTCCGCCGCTGGCTAAACACCACGCATCGCCTGGAGTAAGATGGGGGCCGCGGTTCCCCCACGCTCAAAGGTCGGCCGCTCCCTTCCCGAGACGCACAGTGAACCAGGATTCCCGCAATTTTGTCGATCGACTGGTCGTGTTTGTCGCCACCGGATTCGGTGCCGGCTGGCTGCCGGTCGCCCCCGGCACCTGGGGTTCGGCCGTGGGCATCGCGGCGGCCTGGGGACTCAATTTCCTTCCATGGGAATTCCGGATCATCGCCGCCGTTTCAGGCTTTCTGGTGGGAATTCCCCTTTGCAGCCGCGCTGCGCGACTGCTGGGGACGGCGGACGACCCCGGGGCCATCGTGTTCGATGAAATTGTCGGGGTGATCTGGACTTTGCTGTTCGTCCCGTTCGGCGTCTCGACCGCGATCTTGGGATTTCTGCTGTTCCGATTGTTCGACACCACGAAACCGTGGCCGATCCGACGATTTGAGAAGCTCCACGGAGGGCTGGGGGTCATGGCCGACGACCTGGCCGCCGCGCTCGCCGCCGGGGGGATATTGTGGGTGGTGGCGCAGGTTTTCGGTACGTTGAGTGAGTCGGTGAACTGTTAGGTTGGTCATTTGTCGTTTGTCCTTTGTCATTCGCGATTCCGAGTTCAGCTTAGCCAAGCCTCATGCCTGCCCGATTGATTGATGGCAAGTCCATTGCCGAGAGTTTCCGATCCGACATTGCCCGCCGGGGGGCCGAGTTCAAGGCGCGAACTGGGGTAACGCCGTTTTTGACCGCGGTGTTAACGGGGGACGACCCAGCGAGCGCGGTCTACGTGAAGAACAAGCACCTGGCGTGCGAGAAGGCGGGATTCGGCACCGATGTGATCCGACTTCCCGCGACGACCACGGAAGGCGAATTGCTCGACGTGGTGGCGCGCCTAAATGCCGATCCCCGGGTGCATGGAATCCTGGTGCAGCTTCCCGTCCCCCGGCAGATCAACGCCCAAAAGGTTCTGGACGCCGTCACCCCGCTCAAGGACGTCGATTGCTTCCATCCCGAAAACGTCGGACTGCTGGCCCAAGGGAGACCCCGGTTTCTCCCCTGCACCCCCGCAGGTGTGCAACGGCTGCTGATTGAAAACGGGACCGACACCGCGGGGAGGCACGTGGTGGTGCTGGGACGGAGCGACATTGTTGGCAAGCCCCTGGCGATGATGCTCATGCAAAAAGGCCCAGGGGCCAACGCGACGGTGACGGTCTGCCATAGCCAGACGCGGAATCTGGTGGATATCGTCAGGTCAGCGGACATTGTCGTGGCTGCGATTGGTGTTCCACGTTTCGTGACCCGCGAGATGGTGAAACCCGGCGCGGTGGTGATCGATGTGGGAATCAATCGCGTCGACGGCAAACTGGTCGGCGATGTCGACTTCGAACCGGTGTCCGAAGTCGCGTTGGCGATCACCCCGGTCCCGGGTGGGGTCGGGCCGATGACGATCACACTCCTGCTGGAAAACACCCTTACCGCCGCGCGGCTGCAAGCGGAAGCGAGTTAGCCGGTTCAGGTGGTATGGACGCGAATCGCGTGCAACCGCTTCTCCAAAATCCCAGGGACACACATGTCTGAGCCGTTTCTCAAAAGGGTTCGCATCCGCAATTACAAGAGCATTGCGGAATGCGACGTGAAGCTGGGCAGCCTGACGATGCTGGTGGGGCGCAATGGGTCTGGCAAGAGTAACTTCCTGGATGCCCTGCGATTCATTTCTGACTCGTTGCAGAATTCTCTCGATCAGGCATTTAAGCAACGAGGAGGAATTGACAGCGTTCGCAGGGCATTGATGAAGCCCGCGACGCGACATACGAGTTTGAAATATCGGCGGCTCCGCGGGGGGGCTACATTGTCAAACATGAAGAAGCGAGAATTCTGAGAGGTGACGGGAGTGAGGAGGCCAGTTTTCGCGTTGCGAACGGGGTCGTGCAGACGCCATCGCGGCAGCAGTCTGACCGTGGCCCAAATGAAAACTCCCGCCTGTTTTCCAACGCCTCAATTCCCTCGCCGATCATGCCGGCCGCGTTGCCCGATCGCTTGTATCTTGTGAACGCATCGGGGTTGCCGACGTTTCGACCACTTTACGACGCGCTTTCCTCCATGGGATTCTACAACTTGAATCCCGAGCAAATGAAGGAAATTCAAACACCGGATTCCGGTGAACTCCTGCGCCGCGACGGGAGCAATATTGCCAGGGCAGTTGTGCCGGATGTTGAAGACTTCAACCGTGTCCAAATGGGGCACAAAGAGACCCTGGAGTTTTTGCAACCTGTTCAAGGGGCCACGCATCCGTGGAAATTTTATGATTCGAGCATGTCCGACGGGACGCTGAGAACACTGGGGGTTCTGGTCGCCGTCATGCAGTTGGTCAACCGCGACAAGCCAATCCGACTCGTGGGAATCGAAGAGCCGGAAACCGCGCTGCACCCGGCGGCGTCAGCAAAGCTGATCGCTGCGCTACGCGAGGCGGCCCGTCACACCCAGATCTTGATCACCACCCACAGCCCGGATCTGTTGGAATACTACGACGACCAGATTGACACGTTAATTGCGGTCGCCGCTGAGAAGGGGACGACTGAGATTGGGCCAGTGGATGCCGCCTGCGCGGAAATGCTGCGCAACCACCTCTACACAGCGGGTGAACTGCTGAGAATGGGACAGCTAACCCCTGAGCCAGCGTCGCGTAATGAAACACAAGGTCAATTCGCCGGATTTGTGGGGTCGAAATGAAGTACTTGTGGGTCGCGCCGATTGTCGAGGGGCACGGCGAAGTCGATTCCGTTCCGTTACTCTTGAATCGAATTGGTTCGGAACTGTTCACGGACGTCCACATCCAAAGTTGCCGTCCGATCTTTCAGCCACGGGGCCGGCTCATCAATCCCAATGACAGCTCGCTGTCCAATGCGATTCAATTCGCCATTTCGCGGCTTGATGCCGTTCCACCGGATGCGTCTCGACTGGTCCTGCTGCTCGTCGATGCGGACGATGATTCCCCCTGCCGGCTTGGACCTCAACTTTTGAAGCGTTGCAGGGACGTCCGGCCAGACCGACCGATCGCATGTGTGGTGGCGAATCCCGAATTTGAAACATGGTTTGTCGCGGCTGCTGCGTCATTGACCGCACTGTTGACAGAAATTGATGACGCGGACATCCCGATCGCGCCAGAGATGACACGCAACAAGAAAAAATGGACCCTCGACCGGTCCCGTACGGGAAATTACGCACCAGCGATTGATCAGCGAAAATTCACTTCAAAGATGGATCTCAAGCTTTGTCGCTCTCGCTCGCCATCGTTCGATAAGCTGTGTCGAGAACTCGAGCGTGCGATTTGCGTTGAAGGCCGATGATTGATTCGAGACGCTTCGCGTCCCTTGAGTTCCGGGTACGACTCCA
>JAPLOC010001262.1 GCA_026692825.1 Planctomycetota bacterium
CATGCCCGTTGAGGAATCGGTCGACTGGGCGCTCCGTTCCCTGGAATTCGCGTTTGATTGTGGAATTCGGGTCGCGACGGTCATTCCCACGCGCGCTGGGAACGGTGCCGTCGACGCATTGGAACGAGTCGGAGAATACACGCCCCCCCGGCTGTCGCAGTTGGAGGCGGTTTTGGAGCAGGCGATCTCGTGGAATCGTGGCCGGGTCTTCGTGGATTTATGGGATGCCGAGCGGTTTCGCGATTGTTCCGCCTGTGGTGCCGAGCAGATCCGCCGGCTCGACGAAATGAATCGCCGACAGACGGTTCTTCCGAAAATCGGGACCTGTCCGCGACCGGGGTGTCGCCGAAACTCCGCTTGACCGGATGCCCCTGGGGGGCATGTCCGAGTGGAGTATCCCGCGCCGGAAATTTCCCGGGATTGCGGGAAATCCCCCACCGTTCGGCTTGTCTCTGATACGGACAGTGTTGAAGATAGGCGTTCCCGCGCGGGTGCCGAGTCCGCGCGAATCGATGTGCATTCCCACAACCAACTCCCGAGCGAGGAATAATCGCCATGCGTTTGGATGATCAACGTGCCAGTGACAATGTGGAGGATCGTCGCCGCATGGGGACGGGACCGATGGTCGCGGGAGGTGGACTGATCGGTCTGGTGATCGCCGTCATTGTGATGCTGATGGGAGGGAACCCGCAAAAGGTCATGGAGCAGATGGGCCAACAGCAGCAGCAACAGGCCCGAGGAGGAGGTGGCAAAGCCGAAGGAGAACGCGAACTGACTCCCGAAGAAGAGAAGCTGGGAGAGTTTGTGAAAAAAGTTCTGGGCTCGACCGAGGACGTGTGGGACGAGTTGCTTCCCAAGGAATACAAAAAGAAATACGTTCGGCCAACACTTGTACTGTTTTCGGGGCGGACCGAATCCGCCTGCGGGAGCGCCAACGCCGCCGTGGGACCGTTCTATTGCCCGGCCGACCAGAAGGTCTACATCGATTTGGCGTTTTACAAGGAGCTGCAGGACCGGTTCAAAGCTCCCGGGGATTTCGCGCAGGCATATGTGATTGCGCACGAGATTGGCCACCATATTCAGAACCAGCTCGGGTTGACGGAAAAGGTTCATCGGCTGCAAGGGAAGGTCTCGAAAGCCGAATACAATCAGGCGTCGGTGCGACTGGAATTGCAGGCGGACTTTTTTGCCGGCGTCTGGGCTCACCATGCCCAGAAGAAAAAGGGAATTCTGGACGCTGGAGATATCCGCGAAGGCCTGCGCTGCGCCAGCGCCATCGGCGACGACACGTTGCAGCAGGAAGCTCAGGGTTATGTGCGTCCCGAATCGTTCACCCACGGTTCGTCAGAGCAGCGGATGCGCTGGTTTGAAAAAGGGCTGAAGACTGGCGACATGCGGCAAGGGGACACGTTTGCCGCAGATGAGCTGTAACCGCGGCGACGTCTGAATTGTCGCATAAACGCCCTCTCCTCGATTCTTCGCGTTCCCCATGACCGGCCTCAAACGTTCTCGATTCGTCGCTGGCCACCCGCGGAGTGGGGTGGGCCGGGTCGGGCTGTTGCTGTTGGTTCTTGCCGGTTTCGGGGGGATTCTTGGGTTGTTTCTGCTCGCTGGCGGGAATTTTGGCGATTTGATGCGGCAGCTCGACGAGAACCAGGGAATCGGCCAGGGTGACCGGAATGGTGAAAGTGATCAGGTCGAGATTCCGGGGATTCCCGGTGAGCTGCTGGTGGACGCCGAACCGGTGTTCCAGAAACTCGCGCAAAAGCTTGAAATCACCTACCAGCCTCCCCAGCGCTCCGTGTTCCGAAATCGGGTGACAACCGAGTGCTTCGAATTCCAGAGTGTCGCGGGTCCGTTCTATTGTTTTGCCGACGAACGCCTCTATCTCGAAATGGATTTCTTTGATGAGTTGACGATCCGTTTTAGCGAAACCGCGGAGCTGGCTCAGGCCTACGTGATCGGCCGGCTGATGGGAAAACACCTGCAGACCCGCATGGGAATCACCGACCGGGTGCGACAGCGGGAATTCGACCTCAAGCC
>JAPLOC010001263.1 GCA_026692825.1 Planctomycetota bacterium
GCGCGGCCTGCGTGCGCGGCGGGGTGCGATTGATTTCATCGGCGAGGATGATGTTCGCGAACACCGGCCCCGGAATGAAGCGCACATGGCGCTTGCCCGCCGCGTCGTCCTCGATGACTTCCGTCCCGAGAATATCGGACGGCATCAGGTCGGGCGTGAACTGAATGCGGCGGAATTCGAGATCGAGAACCCGCGACAACGCTTTGACAAGTTCCGTCTTGCCGAGTCCGGGTACACCTTCCAGCAGCACGTTGCCGCCACAGAAGATCGCCGTGAGGGCCGCCTCGACCACACGCTGCTGCCCGACGATCACGCGACCAATCGCTTCGCGGGCGTTGGCGAATTCCTGCTTGAATTGAGCCGCTTCGGCTTGCAGGGCGGCGGGATCGGTCGAGATGGGAATCGTACTCATGTGGCGGTACCGGTTGTCGAAAGAGTGGGAGTGTGCCGGGTTGGAAACGGGCCGTTGTCGAAAGAGATCGCGGAGGAGCCGTTATTTGTCCTGTTGCCGTTTGCGTTTCAGTTCCAACAGCCGGCCAGTCGTCGAATTCGCGTCGCGATTCGGTGCGGAGGTCGGTTGAGCGGCGGGGGCCGCAGCGGTTTGCGCACCCGGAGCGGGTGTGCGTGTCGGCTTTTTCGAGTCGCCGCTGGCCATCGATGCGGGTAGCGTCGATTCTCCCCGGCGGGCCGCCAACTGGCTGCCGACCTGTTGTTTGCGTTCCAGCAGCGCGCCCATGGTTTGCGTCGTCACCCCCCGTTTCTTGGTCAGGCCGAGCTAAGTTAGGATCGCGCCGAATTCGATTTGAATCCTTCAACGGTCATGTCCTTTTCGAGAATCCGCCCCCCGGTCCGCTCGGCGACTTCCTTCAAGTTGAGCGGGTTGGAACGAAATCGCAGATACTCAGGCGAATAGGGGATGATGAACCCGCCGAAGGCCCGGTCGTCTTTTCGTTCGACACCGGCCGGCGAGGCGGCGATGTGATAGCGTCCCTTACCCCACAGGGGGATCGTCGCCTGATACCGTCGCGGGCCGACCTGTTTCAGGGCAACGGTCTGCGTGCGATCTTGCGGGCCGGCGATCGTGGCACCGATTTCCAGGAACGACTCGTTCTCGGCGAAGTCTTCGACACCAATCACTCCTTCGTTGCCGTTTACGTAGGTCCACATCCGCAAGTGGCCGGTCTTTTGCACCCGCGAGACTTCGGTCACCATCTGCTGAATGAACGGGTCAAAATGGTCCCAGGATGTCCAGCTCGACGACCAGTTGTTGGACAGGTCGGACGTGAAGGCCGCAGTTTTCCCCAGTCCGTACTGCCAGACCGACAGCAGCGGATCGTATTCCGGCCCCTCTCCCTCCGAGCCTTCGTCTCCCATCACTTGTAGCACGGTCATCGCCGGGCTCGGCTTGGGGGTGGTGATCACGTAACCGTCGACGGTAGGCATCGATTCGATCCCCTTGAGGATCTGGTGCGGCATCGCCACCTCGGGCATGACGGTCTTTCGCTGAATCATGCTCCGCTTCAGCGTCTTCGCTTCTTTGATGAAAATTCGCGGCAACTCGTTCGGATCGGAGGGATAGTAGTACCGCCCGCCCGTGGTCATCGCGACCTGTCGCAACAGCCCGATTTCCATCCCCCCGTGGGGAAACACCGCGACGGTGGAAACGGAAATCTGATTGTCGACGAATTTCTGGAGGACCGCCGGGGCAGGGGGCTGTGGATCGCCATCCGAAATGATGATCACGTGCTTGGTCGCGGCATTGCTCTTTTGCAATTCGGCCAGCGACATTTCCATCGTCCGCGCGAACGACGGCATATCGCCCGGCTGTGCCTGTTCAACCAATCGCGACAGTTTCTGATACTCCGACGCCGGTGTCAGTTTGAAGATCCATTTTTCACCCTGTTCGTAGTCGATCGCCGCGACTTCGTCCTGGCCTCCCAAGACCTTGATCGCTTCCCGCGTGATGCGTTTTGCCCAGGTGTTTCCCTCGGCGAATTCGCAGGTGTGCAGCACCAGCACCAGCGCCCCTTTGGGAAGCACTTTCTTCTGCGAGATGTCCATTGTCACTGGGAGGGCGTCTTCGATCACCGTGCGGTGGTAGCCGCCGGGACCGAAGCTGTTGTTTCCCCCCACCATGATGAACCCCAGCCCGTAATTGAAGACCGCGTCGCGCGTCGCTTGCATTTGGACCGGGTCGAATGCGTCGGCCGGCACGTTGCAGTAGATGATGCAGTCGTAGGTCAGCAATCCCATCGGATCGCGAGCGAATTCATATGCAGACTGCTGCTCGACGATGTGTTTGCCGTCGTCGAGAGCCCGTGCCAGTTCCACCCGGTCGCGCGGCTCTCCCTTGGGGTCATACACAATCAGAATCCGTCCTTCCCCCTCCAGAAAGACCGAGTTGACGACCCGATTGTTCTGCTTGAGGTTGTCTTTTCCTTGAGGGACTTCGATCGTCGCGGAATACTCGTAGTATCCTGCGGACCGCAGGTGAATCGGGAATGCGAACCGGTTCTTCCCCGCCTGAAAATCGACTTCCTTTTCCGCGATCTGCTTACCGTTCTCTTCCAGCCGCAGAGTGCCTTTTCCCGCAGTGAGTGACGAGAGCAGAATGCCGGCTTCGTATGTTTCCCCCTGCCGGACGAACTGTGGCAGTTCCAGCCGTTCCAGCCACACTTCGTCGTTGAAATCGTATTGAATCGGAAGAACATCGACCGAAATGCCCCGTGCTTTCAGGTCGTCGAGGACGCGATTGAGATTTCCTTCGGTCTGGATCCCGTCGCTGAACATCACGATCCGTCCCAGTTTGTCGTCGGGAAGCATCGCGGCGGCGAGCGACAGCCCCTGCTCGACGTTGGTGGCGTCCCGGTCGATGAGGGAATTCAGCGTGATCGCCTCATCCATCGGCAACGACTTCCGGGCGGGAAATTCCACCGCCGCGTTCTTGCCAAACGTCACCAGCCCAACCGAGTCCTGCTTCGGCTTCTTGCGCGCCGTATTCGCGATAATCTCCAGGGAGTCGCGCATCATCTTGTTGCCGATCGAGTCGGAAATGTCGACCAGGTACATCACCGCCAGTTCTTCACTGCTTTTGACCGAACGCGGCTCGGCAAGCAGCATCGCGAACAGCCCGGCCAGCACCAGACGCACAAACAATGAGGAGGCCGCCCGCCCGCGCACGAGTGTGCTTCATTTCCAGCGTCACGACCACCGCCGCGAACAGCGCGAGGAACAGCACCAACGGAATGGAGTCGGTCCACGAGAGCCCCTTTTTGGGACGTGGGATGACAGACTGGTAGGCCCCTTTGAGGCGGTTCCAGATCTTGTCAGCCAGCGACAGTCGCGTAATCGGGCGATTCACCGTGTGATCCTCACAATTTCAATTGCACGAGCCGACGATTTCCGGTGTCGGCAACGAAGACGCGCGCGTGCTTATCGACAGCAAGTCCCCAGGGGGTCTTGAACTGCCCATCGCCACTGCCGTTAGCTCCGAAACGCCCCAGCAGCCGGCCCCTGAGGTCCAATCGCGACACCCGCCCCGCGCCATACTCGACGACAAACAATTCGTCGGCGGGACTGAGGGCGATGTCGTAGGGGTAATTGAGTTCGGGCGAAGCGGCTCCCAAGTCGGCTCCCAGAATCTCCACAAACGCGCCATCCGTGGAAAAGACCTGGATGCGATTGTTGAACGCGTCGACCACATACAACCGGTCGCCACGACAGACCATCCCGCTGGGACGCTGGAATTGACCCGGTTCTGTCCCGTATCCACCGATCGACAACAGGAATCGATCGTCGGGGGAGAATTTCTGGATGCGGTCGTTGCCGCCATACGCGCAGACGTAGAGGTTCCCCGCGTCGTCGCACGCCGTCGCAACTGGAAAACCGTCCCACCTCGGTCCCTTCCTGGTCGAACAGGATGACCCGGTGGTAATGCGTGTCGGCGACCGCCAGCCGGCCATCCGGCAGGAGACAGATCTTTTCAGGACGCCCGACCGAGTATTCCGGCATCCACCACTGCTTCTTCAGCTCCCCTTCACCATCATAAACCAGCACTCGGCCGACGTTGTCGAGAATGTACAGATCATCCCCGGCGGCGTGGACGGCGCGGGGGGCGGGAATGCGGATTCCCTCGGACGGGAGCATCCAGTATCCCACCTCGGTGAGAGTTTGATCTGACCCGGCCGTGGCCCCGCCGCAGCCAGACAGCGTCAAACAGAGCGCCAGCAGCAGCCCCAGCACCGAGAACCGTACCCGAACGCCCGTCTGCAATTCCTGCGCGAGGCGACTGAGAAAAAACCGGCGGCGTTCCCCCGTAGGTTCGTGACGCGCGTCAAGTTCGTTCAGTCCGCGAGACCGGCGAACCGTCTCGATCAACAGGGGACCGTCACTCGCCACTTCGGCCTGCAGGTCGTGGGGGCGGACACACCGATCGTCTGCCGAGGAATGTCCGAGCCAGAGCGGAGATTCCCGGGCGGGAATCCAGTTCGCGGCACCCAGGTACCAGGCGAGCGCCTCGGACGGAGGATCGCGTTCCAGTTGCTCGGCAGACCCGCTGAACACCACGTTTCCTTCCGCCAGACAAATGACATGCTGCGCCGAGCGCAACACCAACTCCGGTTCATGCGTCGAAAACACGAGGGAACCGCCCGCCGGACGCTCGGCGTGCAGCACGTCCCAGTAGGGTAGCAAACGTGCCGGCTCGACGTGTACCAACGGTTCGTCGAGAACCAGCACCCGCGCCTGGCTCGCCAGCGCTCGCGCCAGCGACAGTCGGGAGCATTCCCCCTGCGACAGAAGATCTGGTCGCACGTCGGATTTGTCTTTCAGGCCAAAGAGTTCCAGCAATCTCTCGGCTTCCCCGGGCGGAGTTCCAGACGGCGCGACCCGCCGCAAATGTTCGACCACCGTTTCCGAAGGCCACAACCCATCCCCCGGCGGTCCCCAGAAGAGGGGCAATTCCCCCGGGGTGACGGCCAAGTAAGAAACGACAGTTCCCGCCGCTGGGCGTTCGAACCCCGCCAAAAGGTTGAGCAACGTTGTCTTCCCCGCCCCCGACGGACCCAAGATCGCGGTCACGCCGGCCGGAATCTCCAGACCTGTCACCGCGAGTCGGGGCTGTCCGGTGCCTGCGACCTGTACGTCGTCGAGTTTCCAGAGGATTTTCTTCATCGGCTTCCCCATCGTGTCAGAAATGGACGGATCAACAGGAATCCCGAAGCCAGCAGGACCGGAACCAGCACCGTCACAATCGTCATTGCCGACAAGACCGCATTGCGGCCATAGTGCATTTGGATGTACAGCGTGACGGGAGCCGAGGAAATGCCGGGCGGAGCCAGCAGTTGCCCGGTCGCCAAGTCCAAGTACGCGCTGTACCACAGCAGCCAGGCGGCGGCGAATTGCTTCACCCCCGCCATCCGCCAGATCAAATTCCGTCCCGACGTACGTCGAGCCGCGTCGGTTCCCTGTGCCAGCAGTCTGGCCGCGTGACAGGCCGACGGATCAATCGACTCCCGGACCAAGAACGCCAGACACCCCGAACGGGGTAACAGCAAGAGCGACTGTGCCAACAGCCAGGGGATCACCGTTCGGGTCGCGAGACTGAAGCCTAGGCAGCGGAATGCCACCAAGAGCCAAAGACTCAAGAGCAACGCGCCGACGAGTCCGGGAATCATGCCGAGGGACCAGACGAAATCCCTGATGCGGTATTGCCGAGTGGGAGAAAGTTCGCACCGACCCATTCCGCGAAGTACGTCACCCGACGACCGATCAACAGGACCGCCCCCATGGGAGGGCGAGGCTCCTGCCGAGCCGCCAATGGACTCCCACATTTCATGATCCCCTCCACTGGGCAGCCCTTGACTCGCACCCAGGGCATCATGATCCGACGGGGATTCCTCTGTCC
>JAPLOC010001264.1 GCA_026692825.1 Planctomycetota bacterium
CGGCAGGAATCGGGATCCGCAGCCGGCGTGGCGAACGGATCGGGGCCGGCTCATCCAACAGGCTATTCAGATCTCCCAGGTTGCGGTCGTTGACCCACAACGCCGTCCGCAGGCCGCCACGTTTCAACTCCTCAAGCTGCTTCCCCTGCAGGCGAAAGGCCCCCCCGAATGGCTCCAGGTCCACCACCGACAGTCCCAGAAACGCCCGGGCGGCGTCAGCGGGCGGGGCAGCGAGTTCAAACTCACAATTCCATTTCGTCCCCTCCGGAAGCGCAACCTGCCAGCCTGGCTTCGTGTTGTTTCCCAGGTGATGTGGTGACGCGTCCAGAATCTGCAATTGCCCCCGGTACAGTGGGGTGATTTTCTGGACAAAATCCCACGGGATACTCAGTTTTCCCAGCCAGGGATGTGCCAGGGACACGTGGGAATCGTCGGCGGATCGGATGGCGGCGACAATCGTCGTCCCGGAATCGACCAATTCGCCGAGACGTGGTACCAATTCCACGCTGGCGATCCAACCTTCTACCGAATCTGAAGGGGGACATCGCCTTCGTTTTGGCAAAACCCCCCGGACATTCATCCAGTCAATCTCTATGACGGAATTCTTCCGGCTCTCGGTCTGATCGAAGAGCGGCGTCACCAGTTCGTCGTCTGAGTCCAACCACAACGTATCAAGCGACGCGGGAAATCGGGGAAGCGGCGTGGCCGCCCAGGACTCAAACTCGTGCAGATCATCGATCCAGGCGACCGGGCCGTCTGGCGGCACGCCGCCGTTGAGATGGGATTCCGCCCGAAGGTCGGCGAACGGGACTCCTGGAGCGGGACCAGAAGCGAGAACCTGTTGGTCGACCAGAAGAACGGTCCGCTGAGAAGAATACAACAGCCGGATTTGCCGCCAACCAATGTGCCTCTCCACCGACTGAAACTCCAGTGCCCATTGTTCCGACGCCGACCCGGAAATCGGCTTGCCTCCTGCGGGAATCGAAACCGTCAGGACGCGAACCGAATCGCCGGTTCCGAACCGGATCTTGAACCGCACGTCAGCATGCTCACCCGCTTCCCCAGGATCGTACCACATCATCGCGATTCCCCCCGCAGGGGAGGAAAACAGGGATTTGAGGATGGGAACGTCCACCCCCGCCGGCAACGCAAAGCTGTATTTCCCGGACCAGGATCGAGCGTCGCTACGGTCGAGTGACACCTCAGACGGCGGATCCTGCGAATCCAGGGGTTCCGGATCGGCGTCATGGAATTGACGCTCGAATTCCCCTGTCGGTTGCCGGACCAGACCAATGACTCCCAGCGGGATCGCCGCCGGTGTGCCGCCGAACGGCACGCATCGCAACTGGTCGTTCGTGAATTGAGGGTTCCCTGCGGGAAACGACTCGGCCCCCAACAGTACCAATTGCCGAGGGTTGCCTTGGAGCGGATAAACCATGGCCCCCTGGGAGCTCTCGAGGCTGACGACGTCAGGCAGCCGGAGGTCCGATCTTGCCCCGGGGGAACGAATGCGCAAGTTTTGGTGGGAATCGCCTCGTAACAGACCCGATTGTGGGGGATGCTGTGCCAAGGAGGGCGAAACCAGTCGGTGGGGCATGGTACCCCGAACTGTACCACCCAAACCGTCGAATTCGAAAGGTTCCAGCGGGAATCGCAGTCTCAACCCAACATTACCCCCGAAGGGGACCGCGCTCCGTGCGCACCGATCACAAGCGACTGCTCGATGTCGGCGGTTTTTGACGGCCCCGAAAGGAACACACCGAATTCGACGGTGCCGAACTTCAGCCGGTCGTACGCTTCGTGCATGTTGTTGACCACTTGGTCGCGGGGGACCACCAGTACCAGATGCTGCGTGATGAATGGCACCACCCGATGTTTGAGCCGACGTCCCAAAAACCAGACGGCGGCGTTCTCCGCGACAGCGAATTCGCCAGGGAGTACCGCAAGCCAGACATCTTCCACGTCATGGGGATCGGCGACGTCATCCAGCGAAAACGTGGGCGCGATGATTTCCGGAAGCAGGGAACAGGTTTTCTTGCCGGGAACCAGCAGGGGATTCTCCAGCAGTTGCGCCCGGGCCGATTCCGCATTCGGGGCCACGATCATTTTGCCCCCCACCGCGGCGAGCGACTCGCCGAATTGTTTCAAGGGATCGGCGTAGCGGATCCCCGTGCGAAACGGTTCGGGCCGCGCCGCCTGTGGAACCTTGGCGGCACGAACGGTCGCCAGAATCGCGTCGCGACTACTTGCCATGGCGCGCCTTGTACTGATCTCGGAAACTTTGCTTGGGGGGCGTGGGCAGCTCGCGCTGCTTTCCCCACGGATTGAGGCGACTGTAAACCAGGAATCGCGGAAGCAGCTTCAGCGCCAGCCGCCCCATTCCTCCCGCCATTTTGTACAGCCACGGACGTTGAAAGACGGCCGAGCCAATCGACATCGCCCATCGTTTCGTCAACGGCAACAGCCCTTTCTTCACCAGTTCCCGCCGCCAGATGAGAAGCTGTTCATGGATGTTGATCTTCACCGGACAGACATCGCTGCACGAGCCGCACAGACTGCACGCGTGCGGCAACGACGCGTGTTTCGCCGGGTCGCGGGCCGGCTCGAGAATGGAACCAATCGGGCCGGGAACGGTCGCGTTGTAACTGTGGCCCCCGCTCCGCCGATAGACAGGGCAGGTATTCATGCACGCCCCGCACCGGATGCAATTCAAAGATCGGCGAAAATCATCCTGTCCCAGGACCGTACTGCGGCCGTTGTCGACCAGCACGATGTGCAGTTCACAACCCGCGCGGGGACCATGGAAATGCGATGAATAGGTGGTGATCGCCTGGCCGGTCGCTGACCGGGCCAACAGCCGCAGGAAAACTCCCAGGTCAGACGCTTTCGGGATCAGTTTCTCAATCCCCATGCAGGCGATGTGGATCGGGGGGAGTGAGACGCCCAAGTCGGCATTTCCCTCATTGGTGCAGACGACGAAGCCACCCGTCTCGGCGATCGCAAAATTGACCCCGGTCAGGCCGGCGTCCGCCTTGAGAAATCGATCCCGCAAATGGCCCCGGGCCGCCTCGGTCAGGTACTGGGGATCGGACGCACCGGCGTCGGTTCCCAGATGTTCGTGAAACAGCTCGCCAATCTCTTCCTTCTTCTTGTGAATACAAGGGAGAACGATGTGGCTGGGGCGTTCGTTTGCGAGTTGCACGATGCGCTCACCCAGATCGGTATCGACCACCTCGATTCCGGCCGCTTCCAAGTGTGGGTTGAGATGGCATTCCTCCGTGAGCATCGACTTGCTCTTCACCACCCGTTTCACGTTGTGGTCGGAGAGGATCTTCAGCACGATCGCGTTGTGTTCGGCGGCGTCCCGGGCCCAATGCACAACGGCCCCGAGCTTCTTCGCGTTCCGTTCAAACTCCTCCAGGTAGTCGGCGAGATTCGCGACGGTATGCGCCTTGATTGCTGCCGCGGCGTCGCGCAGCGATTCCCATTCGGGGATCGCCTTGGCCGCCTTGTCGCGTTTGGCGCGCACGAACCACAGACTCTGGTCGTGCCACGCCGCCCGTTGCGGGAGGGCGATAAACTCGGCGGCTCGGGTGGGATGGCCTGTCATGGAACGAACTGCGAACACGTGGGAGAGGTTGGCAAGACTGCCAGGAACGCGAACCGAGGCGGGTCAATCGTCGCCCCGATCCCGACACGCGAGACTCGTTTGATGGCACCCCGTAGGAAGCGGTCGCACATTATACGGGCCGTCCTGCCAATAGCTCGGCGATGTGCATACAGCGCAGTGGTCGTTTGTCGCGACGGATCAAGCCATCCAGATGCATCAGACACGACATGTCGGTCGCGGTCATCACTTCCGCCCCCGCTTGCAGGTGGTCCGCGATCCGGTCGTGTCCCATCAGGCACGAGACCGCCTCTTCGCTGACAGCAAAGGTTCCACCGAAACCACAGCATTCATCGGGTCGAGCGGGCTCGACCAGTTCCAGGCCGTCGATCAGTTCGAGCAGTTGTTTGGCTTTATTGAATGGGGCGACGATTGTCTCGGATGAACTTCCCAAACGCAGTTCGCGGAGTCCGTGACAACTCTGATGCAGGCCGACCTTGTGCGGAAAGCGGACGGGTAGCTTGTCGACTTTGAGGACATCGACCAGGTATTCGCACAGTTCGAAAACCTTCGGGCGAAGAGCGTCGTACCGGAGATCGTGGTGGAAGTACTCGTGGTAATGCGCCCGGACCATCGCGACGCAGCTTCCCGAGGGGCACACGACGGCGTCATATGGTTCAAAAATCTCGACGAACCGTCGGGCGAGCGGTGCGGCGGCCTCGGTGCAACCGGTGTTCGCCATAGGCTGACCGCAACAAGTCTGAGCCTCGGGAAACTCGACAGTGATGCCGAGTCGTTCGAGAACTTCAACGGTCGCGAACCCGACGTCGGGATACATCTGGTCGATGTAACAGGGAATGAACAAGCCGACACGAGGCACGATGTGGGGACGACCGGTTGAGGGAAGTGGCGAGGTACAGCGACCGACGAAGCTAGTCGATCCGCCGAAACCGGGCAAGTCGCGAAACGGTGCGGGGCAAATGGCGACCCCGACTGTCGCGAACAGAACTCCCGGCACCGCAAACGTGGTGCGGCTCAACCCCGGTGCGTCGTGAAGAGTTCACGTGTTACAGGCGACGTTTCCAATCGATCGATGGGGAGCTTGAAACTTATGGATACCCAGGGGAGCGATCCTTCCGCAGGGAACGTATTCTCGGTACAAAAGCGGACGCGTCGCATTGCCCATTCCGGGGATTTCAGCCGAAACCTCAGGTTTGCTACCAAGAGTTCATGATGAAGACGTTTCCCCCCCTGGCACTCGTCGCGTGCGCCGCGCTGCTGGGCGCGGCGACCGCGTATTATTCCGACCGTTTGGCCACCGCGCAAGACAAGCCGGCTACCGCCCGAACCGACGGCAGCGTCTTGCCTTTCCCCCCGACTCCGACCGCCAGCGTGGCCGGGGCCTCGGTTCGAGAGTCGAAGATGAAGTGGCGGGTCTCACCCAATTGACTCAAACCCGGCGCTCCCAATGTGCTGATCGTTTTGATTGACAACGTCGGGTTCGGTATTTCGGACACGTTTGGCGGAGAGGTCCACACCCCCACGATGACCCGCCTCCGCGACTCGGGAATCAGCTACAACGCCTTCCACACGACAGCGATCTGCTCTCCCACGCGGGCGGCGCTCTTGGCCGGCCGGAATCACCATCGCGTTGGCAATGGCACGATTGCCGAGCGGGCCTCGGACGTCGACGGCTACACTGGAATCATCCCCAAAACGTCGGCGACGATTGCCGAGACGCTGCATCATTACGGTTACAAGTCGGCGGCATTTGGCAAATGGCACAACACCCCCGCCAATGAAACATCCACGATGGGCCCGTTCGACCGCTGGCCGACCGGACACGGATTCGACTACTTCTACGGATTTCTGGCAGGCGAGACTTCGCAATGGGAGCCTCGGCTATATGAGAATCTCAATCCGATCGAGCCGCCGCACAGCGAGAAGTACCATCTCACCGAAGACATGACCGACAAGGCGATC
>JAPLOC010001265.1:0-6783 GCA_026692825.1 Planctomycetota bacterium
GTCATTGAAGTCTCGCAGTTTGCGTTCCGCATCCGGGGGAATCACTTTCGCGGTCGGAGCGGTGAGCAGCGTGTTGCCATCCAGAGGCGGGTCGGCCGCGGAATGGAAAAAGGCGTACAGAGAGTAAAAGTCCTTCGCCGAGAATGGGTCGTATTTGTGATCGTGGCAGACGGCGCAACCCGCGGTGAGCCCCAACCAGACGGTCGCCATGGTCGACGTGCGGTCGACGGCATTACGGAAGACCCACTCAGAATCGATCGAACCCCCTTCACCGGTCGTCACGTTGCAACGGTTGAATCCGGTGGCGACGAGTTGTTCGATCCCGCCGCCGGGAATCAGATCCCCCGCGAGCTGCTCCAGCGTAAACTGGTCGAACGGCTTGTTCTGGTTAAACGCCGTCACCACGTAGTCGCGGTAGGCCCACATCTGGCGTTCGTTGTCGAGGTGCAAACCATGGGTGTCCCCATACCGGGCGACATCGAGCCAGTGCCGGGCCATTTCTTCGCCATACCTGGGCGACTGAAGATACTGGTCGATCATCCGCTCGTACGCGTCGGGCCGCTGGTCGTCGAGATAGGTGTTGACCTCGTCGAGAGTGGGGGGGAGACCGGTCGTCGCGAACGCGACCCGGCGGATCAGTGTCTCGCGGTCCGCCTCGGGAGAGAGCGCCAGTCCTTCGGATTTCAAACGGACGGACATCAACGCATCGATCGGGTTGACTTCTGCCGCTCCATTCCCGGCAGGTGGGAGTTGCTGCTTGGCCGGGGCCTCAAACGCCCAGTGCTTCTGGTACTCGGCACCCTCCGCGACCCAGCGTTTGAGGAGATCTTTCTGTTTCGCCGAGAGCTCTTTGTTCGTCGACGGCGGCGGCATCACCTCGTGTTCGTCGCCGGTGAGAATTCGGCGGACCAGTTCGCTGGCGTCTACGTCGCTGGGGACGATCGCTATCGCACCGCTGTCGGATGCCTTCACCGCCGACTCGCGCTGGTCGAGCCGAAGTCCGGCTTTTTGCGTGGATGGGCCGTGGCACTTGAAGCAGTGGTCGGCGAGAATCGGCCGGATATCCCGGCTGAAACGGACTGGTTCCGCTCCCAGGGCCAAGCCCATGGTCCAGAGACAACCTGCCATCCCGCAGGCTGCGCCGATGGTGATTCGCAGTCTTTGCGTCCAAGAATGGGTCATGATCTCAGCACCTCCCGCGTCGAAACAGAGTCTTCAATGCGACGCTGGTGAGGATAGCAGATTGGGGTGGGGAGAACCGCTGAACGATGGCACTCTGGCCGATCGGAATTGTCGTGCTACCAGCGTTTCCGATACGTCGTTCCAATCTGTCTCCACTCAACTCTGCCGAAGATGTCGAGACCGCGGCGTCGTAGGAACGCCGTTCGCCAGATGTCGCGACGCCGCCCTTTTTGTCGCGACGACGCTCCTGCGGCGTCGCGCCCGACGCCGACAGGCGGCGGTTAGGTCGGCAAAGGTGATCTGTTGTTTGACTTCAACGTCGTGCGACCAGTAGTTTCCGATACGGCGTTTCAATCTGTCTCCACTCGACTCTGCCGAAGACGTCCAAACCGCGGCGTCGTAGGAACGCCGTCCGCCACTTGTCGCACCGACGCTCCTGCGCATACGGTCAATTCGACGGCGTTGCCGGGCATTCCGAGCAGTCCCAGGTCATTGGTCCACCGGGAATCGCATCGCGGGCGGGCCATTCGCGGCAAGATTCCGCGAAACGTGCGACCGTATGTTGCCCACCCGGCCCTGGTTTCACCGACAGATCCTGATGGCGAATAAACTCGTTTAGATCACTTCGTGCAACGGTTCGTTGCCCGGATCCACCAGATACTGCGGCACGCCCGACTGATCGAACACCCGAATGTTCTGGGCGTCGATGCCGGCACACCTGTAAAGCGTCGCGAAGACTTCCTGGAATTTGACCGGACGCAGTGACGGGTGTTCGCCGTACCGGTTGGTTGTTCCAATCGCCTGACCGGTCCGCATTCCTCCCCCCGCCAAGATCGCGGTGTTCGCCTGCGGCCAGTGATCCCGGCTGTTGTTGCCGTTGATCTTGGGGGTTCGTCCAAACTCACCCCAGACCACCACGGCGACATCCCGGTCCAGTCCCCGTTCATGCAGGTCGGACACCAGCGCCGAAAGTCCTTGGTCGAGCAGCGGGCATTCCTCGCGACATTTGGGGTAGTTCATGCCGTCGGGACCGTGCCAGTCCCACCGGCTGTAGTTCAGCGACACAAACCGCGCACCCGCTTCCACCAGTCGGCGAGCGACACAGAAGTTCTCAATCATCGGCGGCGCGCCGTCCCGCTGGAATTCTTCGCTGCTTTTGCCATAACGGGCGACAATCTGCGGGTCTTCTTTCGACAGATCCAGAGCGTCCACGAGCCGGGAGGTGGTGAGGATCCCCATCGCCTGCTGAGCGTAAACGTCCATGCTCTCCATCACTCCCTTGGCGTCGGCCTGACGACGGAAGCGATCAAGAGACTGCATAAGCTGGGTTCGGTCGCGAAGCTTGTCGAGTGTCACCCCTTGCAGGACCATGCTGTCGGACGTGCTGCGGGCTTTGCGACCCAGCAGGTTAAACGGAGCGTGCGCGACGCCCAGAAAACCGCCATCGCCGGGTTCGCCCCAGGTGCGGTTGCCCGTCGTGTACATGAGCGCCAAGTGGGCGGGAATCGCGTCGTTCGCAGGGCCTTGGGTTTTCGAAACCCACGCTCCCGCCGCCGGCCAGCCACCGGGAGGTACCCGTCCGCCCCGCTTGCGCCCCGTCATGCACTGGTAGCCATCGTGCAACCCGTCCGAGTCGGCGAGCGACCGGACGATGTTGAACTTGTCCATCATCTGGGCCATGCGGGGGAACATCTCCGAGACTTCAATCCCGGGAACGTTCGTTTGAATCGCCGAGAATTCGCCACGGATCTCGCGCGGTGCCTGCGGCTTCGGATCCCACATGTCAAGGTGAGGAGCCCCGCCTGGCAAATAGATGTTGATGATCGCCTTGTGCGACAGCCCCGCTTTCGGCTGATTGGCCCGCAGCGTGTCGGCCAGCGTGATCCCCCCCAGCGCCATTCCCCCCACGGTGAGGAAATCCCGTCGGGAAACACCACTGCAATCAGAGAGCTGGCGGGAAGGTTGGCGGCCGAAAATCGTCAACATCGGGGTGATCCTGTCGTAATCACAGTGACAGCGAGACGCATGGAAGCCAGTTTATTTGATCGGCTGGTTCGGGTCAACAAGTCAATCGAACAGATAACTGACCGACTCATTCCGGTGGATCCGCTTGATCGCCTCTCCCAACAACGGCGCGACCGAAACAACCCGCAGATTCGGAAACATCTGTTCGGGCGACAGCGGGACGCTGTTCGTCACCACAACCTCGTGGATCGGCGCTTCCCGCAGAATCTTTGACGCCTGCCCGCAAAAGACCGGATGCGTGGCCCCCACATAGATTCGCGATCGGACCGCCAATCAAGTTCTCTTGCTTGGTCTCCGTCGCGCTCCACCGCCGTTTGTCGACAATGCACAAAGATCCCCCCATCCGCTCCTGATGCTGCAACGCTCGCTTGATGCTCCCTTCATCGGGACTCACCACCACCAGCTCGGATTCGGGCAAACCGAGTCCCAGGAAGTAGTCATCCAAAATCGGGGCGGCGTACAGGTGATCGACCGGGATGTCGAAAAACCCTTGAATTTGTGCCGCGTGCAGATCCATCGCCAGAACCCGGTTCGCCCCCGCTTCGACGATCAGATTCGCGACCAGCTTCGCCGTGATCGGCACCCGCCCCGCGTCTTTCCGGTCTTGCCGGGCGTATCCGAAATACGGAATGACCGCCGTGATACGCTCGGCACTCGCCCGTCGGCAGGCGTCGATCAGCACCAGCAGTTCCATCAGGCTTTCATTCACCGGCGGACACGTCGGCTGCACGATGAAAACGTCGCGCCCGCGGATGTTTTCCTCCAGGCGCACGCCGATCTCGCCGTCAGGAAAGTTCCACGACTCGAGCCTGCCCAGCGTGATATTCAAGTACGCTGCGATTTCCGCCGCGAGTGCCGGATGGGCCTTCCCGCTGAGAATCGTCAGATAATCGTACATGCGAGGGATCCTGAGGATTATCGATTCTCGATCGGCACAAACTGCCGTTCTCGGGGACCCGTGTAAATCTGTCGCGGACGGTTGATTCGGCTGACTCCATCTTCCCGCTGTTCACGCCAATGGGCGATCCAGCCGGGCAGCCGGCCCAGAGCGAACATCACGGTGAACATGTTCGTCGGAATCCCCATCGCACGATAGATGATCCCGCTGTAGAAGTCGACGTTTGGATACAGCTTTCGTTCGATGAAGTATGAATCGCTCAGCGCAACCTCGGCCAACTCTTGAGCGATCTCCAACAGCGGGTCGTTGATGCCCAGCAAGGCCAGCACTTCTCCCGCCTTCTTTTGCAGGATGGTCGCCCGTGGATCGAAATTCTTGTAGACGCGGTGGCCAAAACCCATCAGGCGAAAACCTGACTTTTTGTCCTTCGCCATCGCGACGTACTTTTTCAAGTCTCCGCCGTCGTCGCGAATCTTTTCGAGCATCTCGATCACCTCCTGGTTGGCCCCGCCGTGCAGCGGACCCCACAGGGCGCAAATCCCCGCCGAGATCGACGCGAACAAGTTCGCCTGGCTGCTTCCCACCACCCGCACCGTTGAGGTGCTGCAATTCTGCTCGTGGTCGGCGTGCAGAATCAACAGGGCGTTGAGCGCGCTCTCCAGCACCGGGGAAACTTCGTAGTGTTCGGTCGGGACTGCGAACATCATGTTCAGAAAGTTCGCGCAGTACGACAGTTCGTTCCGCGGATAAATCATCGGATGCCCGATCGACTTCTTATACGCGTACGCCGCGATCGTCTTCAACTGCGCCAACAGCCGCACCATGTTCAGGTCGGGATCGTTGGCGGGCGCTTCCGGATAATACGTCGAAAGCGAGGCCACCATCGCCGACAAAATCGCCATTGGGTGCGCCGTCGGGGGAAAGCCCTCGAAGAACTTCTTGAGGTCTTCGTGGATCATGCTGTGGGCGGTCAGCCGACCCCGCCACTCGGCCAACTGGTCCCGATCGGGGAGCTCGCCGTAAATCAACAGGTAGGCGACTTCCGAAAACGCCGCCGTCTCGGCGAGCTGTTCAATCGGGTACCCGCGATATCGCAGAATTCCCGCTTCGCCATCAATGAAGGTGATCGCGCTTTTGCACAGCCCGGTGTCCCCCAGCCCGGGGTCGAACATAATCGCCCCAGATTGCGCTCGCAGCGCGGAAATGTCGATCCCCAACTCCGCTTCCGTCCCCACCAACGTCGGGAATTCGTATTCCTTGCCGTTCAGCAGAAGTTTCGCCGTACTCATTGTTTTCGAATTCTCCATCGCGCGGTCCGCGGTCGCGGCGTGACTGGTAGACAGGTGGGTGGTGTGGGGAGCGGCGGACCGAGATTAGCCAACCGCGGGAAGCGACACAAGGAACGAGTCGCGGAACCTCAGTCTCAAGACAACCTACCCACCGCTTGCCTCAACGGTCGCTCCCCGTCTATTGTTAAACGTCGGTGGATCGTCCTCCACTCCCGCCCGCCTCACGGAATTCGACCGCATGCCGTCCCCCGCCCCTGCGTCGCGACTGCTTCGCCCGTTCCCCCCCGTCCGCACATTCGTCGCCTGCCTGCTCGCGGGCTGGTGCTGCTGCGTGGGAGCGTGGCTTCTCCCCGGAAAATCTGCCTCAGCCCAGGACGACAAGGCGACCCGGCGCGACAAGGGGCTGGCCCTTTTCCAGGAACACGTTCGCGGCATCCTGTCACATCACTGCGTGAAGTGCCACGGTGGCGACTCGGTCGAATCGGAGTTCAATCTCATCGACGAAGCGCGTCTGCTGGCTGGTGGTGCTTCCGGAAAAGCGGTCGAACCGGGGAACGCCAAAGAGAGCCGGCTGTACCAGCGAATCACCCACGCCACCAAACCCGGGATGCCCTTTCAGTCCGAAAAACTGACAGAGTCCGACATCGCCCGAATCGCCGAGTGGATTGATCTGGGGGCACCCTACGACAAACCGCTCGCCGACTCTTCCGCGAGTTCCGCCTCCTGGACCGACAAAAAGATCTCCGCCGACTCCCGGGCGTTCTGGTCGTTCCAACCGCTAAAGAAGATCACCCCACCAGTGGTCAAAAACGAGGCGTGGTGTCGGAATCCCATTGATCGGTTCATTCTCAGTCGACTTGAGTCGGCTGGCCTCACTCCCAACGAACCGGCCGACCGCGTGCGTCTGCTCCGCCGAGCCGCTTTCGAACTGACCGGCCTTCCTCCCACACCGGCCGAGATTGCCGCTCTGGGCGATGCTAACGACACCGCTGGCTGGGGCCAACAGGTGGAACGCCTGCTCGACAGCCGGCACTACGGAGAGCGTTGGGCCCGCCACTGGCTCGATGTGGCGCGATTCGCCGAGAGTCATGGGTACGAACACGACTACGATCGGCCGACCGCCTACACCTACCGCGACTTCGTGATCCAGGCACTCAATCGCGATCTGCCCTTTGATCAGTTTGTGAAATGGCAGCTCGCCGGCGATGAATTCGCCCCCAACGACAACCTGGCACTGATGGCGACCGGATACCTCGCCGCCGGCGTCCACAGCACGCAAATCACCAAAAACGAAGTCGAAAAGCACCGTTACGACGAACTCGACGACATCGTCGGCACGATCGGACTTTCGATGCTGGGTCTGTCGGTCGGTTGTGCCCGCTGTCACGA
>JAPLOC010001265.1:6844-8576 GCA_026692825.1 Planctomycetota bacterium
ATGACCCAATTCCCCAGCGCGACTACTATCGGCTGGTCAGCACGTTCACGACAACCGTTCGATCTGAAGTCGAACTTGAGGTTAACCGCGAGGAAACCGAAAAGGCGAAACGGGAGCATGCCGCCGCCCAGGCTCCGCTCGTCGCGGCACTCCGTCAGTACGAGGCAAAACACCTGGCTACCCGATTCGCCGACTGGGAAGCGAAGAATCCCCTCAAGGCCGAACAGTACCCTTGGATTATCGCCGAGCCTGCGGAATCGAAGTCGGAAGGGGGAGCCACGCTCACCCTGCAACCCGACGGCGCGGTGACCGCGACGGGAACGAATCCGAATTTCGACACGTACACATTCGTCGTCCGCACGAAACTCACGGGCATTCGACACTTGCGGATCGAAGCGTTGGCGATGGCGGGTCTCGTCAAGGGAGGGCCGGGTCGAGCCGACAATGGCAACTTCGATCTCACCGACCTCAAGGTGTCGATCGCTCCGCAAGACAAGCCGGAGTCGGTATCCCCCCTCAAACTCACAGCCCCCCGCGCGACGTTTGAACAGCCCGGTCTGCCGATTGCGGCTGTCCTCGACGACAACGACCGTTCGGGCTGGGCGGTGGACCCGCAGTTTGGCAAAGATCACGCGGCTGGCTTTACGCTCGCTGAGCCGGCCGGTTTTGAGCAAGGTTCGATACTCACCTTCCGCCTGGTGTTCAAGGGGAATGACCGCCACAACTTCGGTCGCACCCGACTTTCTGTTTCGACGGCGGTCGAACCTCCCGAACTCCCCGCGGCGGCACTTGCCGGGGGGATTCTCGCGGCACGCCTCACTCCCGCCGCCGACCGCAGCGCCGACCAACAGAAGACGCTACTCGTCTGGTACGGCAGCGCTCACGACGCCGACTGGCAGAAATTGAACAAGGCGGTTCTGGAACATGCGGCCGCCGCCCCGAAGTCCGCATTGATGAAGTCACTAATTTCAAGCGAAGGACTCCCCGCGCTTCGACTGCATACTCAAGGGGGCGACTTCCTCGAACAGACGCACTTCCTCCGCCGGGGGGACGTCAACCAAAAAATCGCCGTCGCCACGCCGGGTTTCCTGCAGGTTCTGGAACCGGCGGATGAGAAAATCGATCGCTGGCAGGAACAGGCTCCCGAAGGGTGGCGAACGAGTTACCGCCGTAGGACGATGGCGAACTGGATCACCGATGTCGACCACGGTGCGGGTTCGCTGCTCGCCCGGGTCATTGTCAATCGGCTCTGGCAGCATCACTTCGGACGCGGGTTGGTGGCGACCCCCAACGACTTCGGCCTGCGCGGCTCGGCTCCGACCCATCCCGAATTGCTCGACTGGCTGGCCGGCGAACTGATCGCCAACGGGTGGAAACTCAAGCCGATCCACAAGCTGATCCTCGAAAGCGCCACCTGGGCGCAAGCGTCCCGTTTTGACGACAACAAAGCGAAGATCGATCGTGACAATCTGCTGTTGTGGCGAAAGCCCCCGCAACGGCTGGAGGGAGAGGTGATTCGCGACAGTGTGCTGGCGGTTTCCGGACTGCTCGATCCGAAACAGTTTGGTCCGGGAACGCTGGATGAATCCAGCCGGCGGCGGAGCATCTACTTCACGGTGAAGCGCAGCAAGCTGATGCCGATGTTGCAGCCGTTTGATGCGCCCGACGCGCTGTCGAGCATTGGCGAACGCCCCACGACCACGGTCGCGCCGCAGGCACTGCTGCCCATGAA
>JAPLOC010001266.1 GCA_026692825.1 Planctomycetota bacterium
CCGGGCGAAGGGCATGGCTCACCCGTCGTGGCGGGAAACTCGATTTTCCTGGCGACCTGCCTTCCCGAGACACAGGAACGGGTACTGGTCTGCCTCGATCGCCAGTCGGGAAAGATCCTCTGGCACGAAGCGGTGGTGAAGTCCCCTTTGGAGGTGAAGCACAATCTGAACAGTCACGCCTCGGGAACGCCGGCGGTCGACAACGACACGGTTTACGTGGCGTTTCTTGAAATCGACGGTTCAACCGCCCCGGCGAAAAACGTGGGAACCCCCCGTCCGCTCACACCCGGCAAAATCGTCGTCGCCGCCTATGACCTGGCAGGGCACAAAAAATGGGTGGCACGGCCGGGGGACTTTTCGAGTGTCCATGGATTCTGCAGCAACCCGGTGCTGTTTGAAAACCTGGTGATCATCAACGGAGATCACGACGGCGAATCGTACATCGCGGCTCTCGATCGCGAGACGGGGAAGACCGTTTGGAAGGAACCCCGGGCGCATCAGACCCGCAGCTACGTCACGCCGTTGATTCGTGAAGTGGCGGGGCGAACGCAACTGGTGTTTTCCGGCAGCAAGAGCATCGTCAGTCTCGACCCGCGTACGGGAAAACCGCACTGGACGATTGATGGACCGACCGAGCAGTTTGTCGCGTCGATGGTCTTCGATGGCGAACACTTCTTCATGGCCGCCGGCTTTCCGACCTACCATGTGCTGGCAATTCGGCCGGATGGAAACGGGAATGTTTCGGAAAGCCATGTCGACTGGCATGTCAAAAACGTCGCCTGCTATGTCCCGTCGCCGGTTGTGATCGGGAATTTTTTGTATGTCGCGGACGACCGGGGGACCGCCAACTGTTTCGACACCAAAACCGGCAAACGGCATTGGCAAGCGCGTTTGGGAACGCACTACAGCGCGTCACTGGCGTCTGTCCAGGGCAAGGCTTGGTTCATCGATGACGACGGGGTGACGAAACTCATTGAACCGGGTGAGGAACTCAAGGTGGTCGCCGAGAATACTCTCGGAGAGACGGTGTACTCCTCCCCCGCGTTCGCTCAGGGATCGATGTTCCTGCGGGGATCGAGTCATCTGTATCGGATTGGTGAGAGCAAGTCATCGACATCAGAGTCCGGCAGGTAACACACCGGCGACAACTTGATTTCCGGGTCGATTTTGAGGAGCCGCGTCACGGGAGGGCGAGGCTCCTGCCGAGCCACCAGTGTGCTTTCGAGCGCAATACGTCGTTCTCCGACCAGCCATCGACCCACGTTTCCTCGGAAGCCTCCGCTGGATGCTCGGCGGTCCAAACGCGTGTTTGGGGTGTCCACGACATCGATTTCAATTCGACAACACGGTTCGATTGGATGCCGAGCGCAGCCCAGTGGACGGTTCTTGGCGGTTGATCGCACAGCGGCGGCTTCTGAGGAACTTGTTGTTGGCGAGACGCTCCGCGGCTCGCCTAAGCGCACCGCAGGTGCCGGTCGGAAGCGTCGACAGACATTCAGTTCCTCGACACAACCTGTCGCGGGCCGCGACTCAGAGTGCGCAGCAGGAGCTTCGCCCTCCCGTGACCCGAATCCTTGCCACCACACGTCGCGGGCCGCGACTACGATTGCTCACGAGGACGTTCTCCCTCCCCGTCGCGCCGGATTTTGTCCCACCACCAACTTCAAATTTGAGGACACCCCCACATGACAACGCAATCCACGGCAGCTCTCAATGATGCACCGTCACCCGCGGTGGCGATTGTTGGCACCGGGTTCATGGGATGGGTGCATTGGGAGGCACTCTCTCGAATTGGTGTTCCCGTTGTAGGAGTTTTGGGGTCGTCAACGGAAAAGGGAAGACGGTTCGCGGAGCGGTTCGGTGGACTGAGCCAGCCCAGGGCCTACCGAGATTTCACGGAGCTGCTCGCCGACCCTCTGGTGACCTCTGTCCATGTGGCTGTCCCCAATCGGTTGCATTTCGCCATGGCCAAAGAGGCTCTGTTGGCGGGAAAGCACGTGTTGTGCGAAAAACCCCTGGCGATGAATTCTCAAGAGTCGGGGGAACTGGTCGAGCTGGCGCGACAATGTCCCGGACAGGCCGCCGGTGTGAACTACAACATCCGGTACTATCCGTTGTGTCTGGAGATTCGCGAACGAATTCGCGCCGGCGAACTGGGGGAGTTGTTTCACATCGCGGGGAGCTACGTTCAAGACTGGCTGCTCAAACCGACCGATTACAACTGGCGCGTACTCGCTGACGAAGGGGGTGAGTTGCGGGCGATCGCCGACATCGGTACGCACTGGCTCGATCTCGTGTCGACTGTCAGTGGTCTGGAAGTCGAAGCGGTTTGTGCCGACTTGTTCACCGCGCATCCAACCCGCCAGCGTCCGGCGGGCGAGATCGAGACCTTTCAAGGAAAGACTGATGTCGCCCGGGAAACGACCTCGGTGCCAATCTCGACCGAGGACTATGGCTGCGTCATGTTGCGGTTTCGCGGCGGTGCCCGTGGTGTGCTGTGGGTTTCCCAGGTGACCGCAGGCCGAAAGAACTGCCTGAGGCTGGAAATCGCGGGGGCCGCACAAGCGTTGGAATGGAACAGCGAGCGGCCCAATGAATTGTGGATTGGCCAACGCGACCGGGCGAATGAACTGCTGTTGCGCGACCCGGCGCTGTTGTCACCCGGAGCGCGATCCGCGGCCGACTATCCGGGGGGCCACAACGAAGGCTATGCCGACTCGTTCAAGCAGTGCTTTCGGTCGTTCTATCAATACCTCACGGCTGGCGATTTCTCTAAACCCGCGCCATTCCCCACATTCGCGGATGGACACAGGGAAATCGTACTCTGCGAGGCGATCTTGCGCAGTCAGAAGGAGAATCGCTGGGTGACGGTGTAACGCACTTGATCCCCTGCGTGCTTGAGTCCAGAAGCTGTTTCGGGCATCTTGATTTTTGCCCCCGCTGTGCTTTTTCGCGACACTGGCCAACCTGACC
>JAPLOC010001267.1 GCA_026692825.1 Planctomycetota bacterium
GAGCAGGCCGAGAAAGTTCGAACCAGTCTGCACGCCGCCCTGATCGCCTGGGCCGAGTCAGCCGGTTGCGGCAACGATTACACCGAAAACCTCCCGGGACAATGTCTGCATCCTGTCGGACATTGGTTTGAGATTCCCAGTCTGCTCCGCAGCGGGGTGCTGCACCGGCTGCTACAAGATCAGCCGCAATTGAAGCACCTGATGCTCCACAACATCGACACCCTGGGGGCTGACCTCGATCCCGGGCTGCTGGGGCTCCATTTGCAGTCAGGCGACTGTTTGACGTTTGAAGTGATCGGACGCCGGATTGACGATCGCGGAGGGGGCCTCGCCCGGGTCGATGGTCGCGTCCGCATGATCGAAGGGCTGGCGATGCCCCGCGAAGAGGATGAGTTCAAACTCACCTACTACAACACGCTGACGACCTGGATCAACATCGACCGGCTGCTCGCGGTGTTTGGACTTGACCGGAAATCGCTCGCCGACACTGCCGCTGTTTCGGCCGCCGTCCGTCGATTCAGCCAGAGGCTTCCGACCTACATCACCATCAAGGATGTCAAACGGCGCTGGGGACATGGACAGGAGGACATTCTCCCCGTGTCGCAGTTTGAAAAGTTGTGGGGAGACATGACGGCGGTCCCGGAAGTCGATTGCCGATTTGTGGTCGTGCCCCGCTGTCGCGGACAGCAATTGAAAGAGCAGGCGCAATTGGACGGCTGGTTGCGCGATGGAACGGCGGCCTGGATTGAATCGCTGGGGGATTGGGAGACGTAGTCATTCTGGGGTTTGGTCCGCCTCGCCGCTTTCGTGAGACACCCCCAGTCGCGTTTCGAGATGTGTTGAGTCGACGCCGAGTGTCTGTTTGTAGTTCGCCAGTTCCCGAGTTCGATCGGCCACCAGACCGGCTGGAGTCAACGCCCGGCGGACCGCTCGCAACAGCAGGTTTTTCGGCGTGTGTTCCAGGTCGATGAACTCGACTACCTGGGTCGCGTACCCTTCAATTTCCAGGACGAGCGCCCGGAGCGCGTCGGTCGCCAGAGCGGCGAACCGCTCGCGGAGGATTCCGTGACGTAAGAGAGGGGTCAGCGAATCGCTCGCGAGCTGCGGGGCGAGTTCGTGCTGGCAGCACGGGACCGCCAGAATCGCTTTCGCCCGCCACGCGATCGCCTGGGCCAGCGCGTCGTCGGTCGCGGTGTCGCACGCGTGCAGAGACACCACCAGGTCAATCGGCCCCTCCACCTTGAACCCCGCGATCGCCCCCTGTTCGAACTTCAGGCCATCGCACCCCAGTCGGTCGGCGACCGACCGGCACTGTTCAATCACGTCGGTCTTCAGATCGAGTCCGGTGATCTCGACGGTGCGCTGTTCAACCACTGTGAGCAGATGGTGTAACGCGAATGTGAGATAACTCTTGCCGCAGCCGAAGTCGATCACACGTAGCGGGCGATCGGGCGGAAGCTCGTGGACGACATCATGCACCAGTTCGAGAAATCGGTTCACTTGTCGGAACTTGGGGTACATCGATCGCCGAACTTCGCCCGTATCGGTCATCACCCCCATTTCCTGGAGAAATGGACAGGGGACTCCTTCGGGAATCAGGTAGTTCTTCCCGCGATCATGCGACACGGGGATGGCGACAGGTTTCGCCGTCGGCTTGCGGTTGGTCTGGCGGACCTTCCATTCCGTCTGGCTGCCGCGCGGGGCTCGCAGCGACCAGTCGGCTTCAGTCGTCGACAGAGTCGCCTGCAGAAACGTGGTGTCGAGCAGCTCGGTGATGCGATGGAGCGCGTCGCGGGTGGAATGGTTTTCATGGATGGCCCGATCGGCGCGTTGCAGAGTGAATTGCCACCCCTTGACGCCGCGGAGGACAACCGGACGGACGGTGACCTTGGCGATCTCTCGCGAGACATCCCGGCGGTGTTCGCTGAGTACCAGCCGCAGACAGGTCGTGTTGGTGAATGCCTCGCGCAATTGCGCAGGAAGCAGGTCGGCGGGCATGGATCAGTCTGTCGTCAATAGGCGAGGCGGGGAAAAAAACGAGGCGGGTCAACGCAGACCCGCCTCGCACGGCGATTTCCAGTTCACTGTGATTCGAAGTCGCGCCCTGCGCGGCTTCGCGGAGCGTGTCACTCACTCCAGGAGAAACGCTACTTCTTCAGGTACTCGCCCAGAGTGACGGCCACTTTGTCGAGGATCGGTTTCAGAATCTCCGAGACACCGGGGAGCCCCAGAATTGTCTCGATCTTCGCCTTCAGCGCCGTTTCTGCGTTTTTCACAAAGTCGGAGATCAACGGTTGAGCCGCCTCGGGCAGCCCCTTGACGCCTCCCAACAGGGATTCCAGCGAAGTATGCAGCTCTTCGATCTTGGGAAGGGCGGCGGTCGCGGTTGCTTCGTCTTTCACTTCATCGAGCGCGCCGGTGATGTCGGTGAAGAAGCTCTTCACCCCACCCATCGCCTTCTCTCCCGCTTCGTCGAGCAGGTTCCCCGCTTTTTCCGCGACGTCGGCGGCAGTGTCGGCAGCCTTATCCTTCGCGTTTTTCAGCGCGTCGGCCCCTTTCTTTGCCAGGTCATCAATGGCACTCGCCCCTTCGCCGGCCGGCTTCTTGCCGTCCTTGTCCGGATCATTGCCCCCTCGTCCCAGAATGTACCACGCGCCGAGGGCGACAGCGGCGACCAGGATCGCGACCGGCAACAGTTTCCCAAGCGGCGAGGCGGCTTCCCCCGCCGCCGTTGTGACCGAACTGACAGCGCTCTCCGCCAGTTTCCCGACATCGCCCAATCCTTGAACTCCCTGCAGTGCGTCTCCCAACCCCGCCGGCAGCGATCCGAGAATCTTGTTCTTCTGGCCCAACAGAATCTTGGCCAGTCCCCCGATATCGAGGCCACTCGACTTCATCTGCTTCGAGATCATGCTGAGGACAAGCGGAGCGATGATCGGCAACAACTTCGCGATCACGTCCTTGTTCCCCAGAATCTTCCCCAGCAGAGGCAACAGAGCCGCCAGGCCCCCCTTTCCCAGCAATCCTTCGAGAATCGACGTCCCCTTCTTTGCCACTTCGTCTGACTTGCCCGCGCCCCCCTTGAGGATGCTGTCGAGATCGAACCCGTCGGCGTCGGAGCTTTTCAGCGCGTTGACCACTTTGTCTGTGCCGGCAGGGCTGGAAACCAACCCCGCCAAGGTCGCCAGCAGCGTGGGAATCGCCGCCTTGATCGCCTTTTCAACGTCCCCCGCTCCGCCTCCCACCAGACCGGACAATTTCGCGAGCGTGTCGCCCCCAAATTGCTTCAACAAAAGTTCCACCAAGTCCATCACGCAAGCTCCACAGTGTCAATCGAAATGAGTAAACCAACTGGAATCACAACCCTCCTTGGACAGAATCAACCGCAGAATTTATAGCATGCCGACAAGGGGCGGGACACTCCAGTGGGTGCTTAACCCCCGGGATGTTCCTGACTCCGCGACCGATCGAATACTGCATTGAGCAACCGTTTCCGAGACAGCGTTGCAATCTGTCTCCACTCGACTCTGCCTCTTGGGGGCCAGACTGCGGCTTCATAGGGACCCCGTCGGCTCCATCTCCCGACGACACTCCGCAGAGTCGCGACAGGGGGCGAGCTTCCTTTCAGGCCCGAGACTCCAATTCCGCTTGAGCGCCCCCACCGGGCTTGCCCTCTTCGCCGTTTCGAACCAATCCAAGCCCGTCAAAATGCCCACCGTTCAACCTCACGCCAACACATCGTCCACCACGTGCCCAGCGATGTCCGTCAATCGAAAATCCCGGCCGCCGTGGCGGTAGGTGAGCCGTTCGTGGTCGATTCCCATCAGATGCAGAATC
>JAPLOC010001268.1:0-2479 GCA_026692825.1 Planctomycetota bacterium
TTGATGCACCTCATTTTCGAGGTGCAAAGATTTGAGGGACCAGCGTGCCCAGGGGACGAACAACAGCATCCCGAACACCACCCACAAGGCGACGCTGTTTCCCCAGCGATCCCGTCGTTCGAGGTAATCTGGCATCGGGCTGTCTGCGATCCTATCGCGAATTCAAGGAGCATCCTCACTCCAGACCAGGCGGCATCGCCCGACCTGCGCGTCTCCCAGGAGGAACCAGCGGTCCAGACTCGCGGGGCGCAATCCAAGTCGAGAGTTATAAACTGGGGCGGGCCAGTGAGTAAAGACGGACCGGGCAATTTGGTGTATCCGCACGTTTTGAATCCGACTAGATTACCCGCTGCGGTGATGTCGGCACCGGATTCGACAGACAGACTTCACTCTCTCTTTTTGCAGCGACTTGACAGGACCATGGCCGAGGACTGGGATTTTTACATCGCCTCCGTGGATGAACAGGCGGCGTCGATTTTTGTGAATCTGGGAATGGCCGAAACCGCCCCCGATGCGTCAAGAATCCGCCTGCTGCGTGTCGCGGTACCCATGCTGGCCCCCCGGTCGGATGGACTCAGTGATGACAGCGAGACCGAAGCGTTGTACGCGGTCGAAGACGCGCTCTTCACCGCCGTCGCCCGCGGACTGAACGCCCGGTATGTCGGTCGGATCACCAGCCAGGGGCGTCGGGAATTCTTCTACTATGGCAAGTCGGCTGAGGGTTTTGACGCCGCATTGCAACTGGTTCGTCCGAAATTCCCCAACTACGAAATCACGTGGCAGGACCAGGAGGACCGCGACTGGACTCTGTATTTCGACCTGTTGTTTCCCAGTGAACTCGACATGCAGTCGATTCAGAACCGTCGGCTGGTGGATAAGCTCACCGAGTCGGGAGATGACCTGTCTCAACCGCGCGACGTCGATCATTTCGCCTACTTCCCGTCCCAGCACGCGCGCGAGCAGTTTCTCAAGGAAGTGGCGGGGGAGGGATTCAGCGTTAAGCTGACCGAAGCGGAGGAACCGGACGCGGAGTTTCGGTTCGGGGTTCAATTGACGCGTCGCGACCGGGTCGATTTGGAGTCGATTGACGGTTTGGCAATTGACCTGTTTGTGCGGGCGAGTACCTGTGGAGGGGAATACGATGGTTGGGGCGCACTTACGGTAACGTGACGTTTGTTCGGAACGTATTTGCTGTGCCAACCGATACGAAGTAACGGTCCGCTTTTGGATCAGTACCTGCCGATCGCCATTAACTTCGCGGAGGCCGATGCGGTGGTGGCGCTCGTCTGCACCAACTGGCGTGTGTCCGCGACCACGGACGCCGTCAGGCTTTCGGTCACCGTCGGCGACGTGGCGAGGGTCGGTGCGCACGAACGGGCCGCCGCAGCTTCGAGAGTTGACTTCCGCTAGGGCGGTTTCCCGCCGTCTCGCGGTATGGCCCTCGCTCGAAGAATCTCCGGGGCTTGGGTGCAGAACCCCCAAATCGTCACCCCCACAGACGCTTCGGGTTGGCGTCCGTCACTGCCGGGTTTCAACCATACGACCGAGCCCAACGAACCACTCACGACCACTGGCTCAGCCGCTGCGTCGCCTCAGGATTCGCCGCCAAATCTCCCCGCTTACCTCCCTATGGGCAGACCAGCCACGGCAATGGAGCCCCGGACGGGGGCAACTGCACCACTTCAACACTCGTCGCCACGGGATGCAGGCGGATCTCGGCGAGCGCTTCGGCGGGGGGTTCACTGTCGAGATTGAACACGCCGACCGCGTTGCCTCCCGGTTCGACGCGCCCCAGGGCCATGTGCGCGATGTTGACTCCGTGTTTGCCGAGAACACTTCCCAGGAACCCGATTTGGCCGGGGACGTCGCGATGGCGGTAGATCAGCAGCACGCCATCGAGGTGCGCGTCGAGGGTGAAGTTGTCGAGCCGAACCAAGCGTTGAAACTGTCGGCCGAAGATCGTCCCTGCCGCTTCCAGTTCGCCCGCTTCGGTTTCGACCGTCGCGCGGATCAGCGTGGCGAAGTCACCCTGCTCGGTCGAGATCGACTCGGTGATTTTGATCCCACGCTCTTTCGCCAGCAGTTCCGCGTTCACGATATTTACGTAGTCGTCGAGCGCGTTTTCCAGCAGACCGGCGGCGAACGCCGAAGTGATGATGCGGGTGTTTTTCGACGCCGCGTCGCCACGAAACACCAGTTGAGCCGACTTGACCGGGCTCGATTTGTTGAGTTGCGCCAGCAGCAGCCCCAGTCGGCGGGCGAGGTCGAGATAGGCCCGCACGTCGTTCATCTCGGCGGCCGACAATGGCATCATATTGACGGCGTGGCGGACTTCGCCCCGCATGAGAAAGCCGCTCAGAATCTCGGCCGCCTCAATCGCGACCAGTTCCTGTGCCTCGTCGGTCGACGCCCCAAGGTGCGGGGTCGCGAGGACGTTGGGGAGTTTTTGCAGTCGCTGGTCTTCGGGCGGCTCCTTCAC
>JAPLOC010001268.1:2487-4290 GCA_026692825.1 Planctomycetota bacterium
GAACACGTCGAGCGCAGCGCCGGCGACATGTCCCCGTTCCAGCGCGTCGGCCAGAGCGGTTTCATCGACGATTCCGCCGCAGGCGCAGTTGATGATGCGAACCCCCTTCTTCATCCGGGCGATCCGCTCGGCGTTGATGACGCCACGGGTCTCGTCGGTGAGCGGCGTGTGAACTGTCAGAAAGTCGCAGCGTTCGATCAGATCGTCGATGTTGCGGACCACTTCGATACCCTGTTCGGCCCCCTTTTGAGCCGACAGGAACGGATCGTAGCCCACGACCTTCATCTCCAGACCGACGGCCCGCCGGGCGACCGCCATGCCGATGCGCCCCAGGCCGACGACGGCGAGCGTCTTGCCGGCGAGCTGCGTGCCGGTGAACGATTTCCGATCCCATTTCCCCGCCTTCATGCTGGCGGAGGCGGGACCAATGTTCCGCGACAGGGCCATCAGCATCGCGATGGTATGCTCGGCGGTACTCGTGGTGTTCCCTGCGGGCGTGTTCATCACCACGATCCCCTCGCGGGTCGCCGAGGGGATGTCGATATTGTCGACGCCAACCCCCGCCCGAACGATCGCCTTGAGGCGGGGCTGACCCTGGAGGATTTCGGGGGTGAGTGTCGTCCCCGAGCGGATGATGATGCCGTCCGCCTCGTGGAGCGCTTCGCGAACCTGTGCTGGTGTGAGTCCGGAACGAACGTCGACTTCCAGGCCGGCCTGACGCAGTAGTTGGAGGCCGGAAGGTGAGAGATTGTCGGTGATCAGAACGCGAGGCATGACGCGAAAACTCAACACAAGGCGGAAAACGAAACGGCCGACAGTCCCGGCGCACCGGAAGTGTCGGCTGTGCAAAAATCGAACAACGGTCGTGAAACGACGCAGCCAATTCGTCCCGCGAACAGGACGAACCGTATTTTTCCCAAGTTCAGCCCCAGTTCGTCAACCGCTCGGACCGGAAAAGTCACGGTCGGACGGCCGGTCGCCCTGCGGGACGCTGTGGGGCGGGGCAGCAGTCGACAGGGCAAACATCGTGATTGGCCGGGTATTGGCCGATCGCGCAGCGCTCGGTTGATTCTGTCAGCCGCTCACCAATCAGTTCGCGAATCATCGTCACGAATTCAGGGTGAACGCCCACCGTCGAAGCGCGAAACAGCCTGATTCCGAGGGATTCACACAGATGGAGCGCTTCGTAGTCGAGATCGTAGAGGACTTCCATATGGTCCGACAAAAAGCCGACCGGCATCACCACGAGTCCGGGGGTTTGGGACGCCGCCAGCGTGCGGATGTGGTCCAGAATGTCGGGAGCGAGCCAGGGATCTTCGGGGCGACCGCTGCGACTTTGATAGACAAGCTGCCATCGCGACGCGGGAATGCCCACCGCGTCGGCGGTCAGTCGACAGGTTTCCAGCAACTGTTGTTCATAAGAGCATCCGTTCGCCATGGACGAGGGAATGCTGTGGGCGGTGAACACGAGCGGGCATTGGTCGCGAAGGCCGGGGGGAACCTGACTCAGCGTGGTTCGCAGCCGGTCGGCGGTCGCCGTGATGAACCGGGGATGGTTGTAAAACACCCGGATTTTGTCGACGGCGGGAGCGGCATCACCAACTCCCTGCTGTGCGCGTTGAATGTCTTCCCGGTACTGTCGGCAACCCGAGTACGAGGAATAGCCCGATACGACGTAGGCCAATGCCCGTCGGACTCCCTGATCGGCCATCTCGCGCAGGGTGTCGGTCAGCAGCGGAGTCCAGTTGCGATTTCCCCAGTAAATCGGGAGCCGGGGGCCGTGTTGTTCCAGCTCGATTTTCA
>JAPLOC010001269.1 GCA_026692825.1 Planctomycetota bacterium
CGAAGAACTCCGCTGATAGCAGTCGACCACGCTGGGACCGTCGAACAGATCGAGGAACTGCATCTTCGCCTCGCCGTGAATGGCGAAGTACAGGCTGCGGCGTTTCGAAGTCAACCCCTGAACATGGTCGAGTTCTTGACCGCCGAGGGTGGGATCGAGTTCTTCGGCGCAGCACAAAACACTGTCTCGGACCACTTCGGCCTGCATACGTTGCGGGTTGAATCGCCAGTAAAGTCGGTTGTCGCGGTCGGCCGCCAGATTGGGGTGAGTGGAGGCACCCAAATGCGATTGGCGTCGATACGCCTGCGAGGTGACCAGCAGTCGATGCAGTGGCTTCATTCGCCAGCCGTTCTCCATCAGTTCCACGGCCAGCCAGTCGAGAAGTTGCGGATGCGATGGAAGCCGTCCCTGCCGTCCAAAGTTCGCCGTCGATTCGACCAGCGCCCGGCCGAAATGTCGCAACCAGATATGGTTGACCGCCACGCGCGCGGCGAGCGGATTGTCGCGACTGACGATCCAGCGCGCGAGTGCCGCCCTGCGCCCCGTGCTTCGCGCGGGATAGAGTGGGGAGAGGGGAGTGTAGCTGTCGCTGGTCTTGGCCAGCGCGGCCCGGGCCGCGTCGACGGCCGTCCGCGCGGCGGTCAGTTGTTGCACCGCCGCGACGACTTCGGGTTGCGCCTTTTCGTCCGCAGCGGCCTTGCGTTCCGCAGCCACCAGACCTCGTTCGGCCCGGGCAAGCTGCAATTGAGCGGCGTCGAAGGCGGCGCGTCGTTCGGTGAGGGAGGCTGCCTGCGCGAGTTCGCCGGCAGAAGATCCATCACGGTACTTCCGGTCGTCGGCGGCCACACGCGCCTCCATCTCGCGGACGGCCTCCTCATAGCCGACCGCGCCCTCCGCCACGACCCATTCGACCGGCTCTCCGGGCTCGAGGGGACCGAAGGAAGGAGCGCGGGCGGCTTCCGATTGTTTCAGCAGGGCGTCTGCGGCGGCAACTTCGGTCTGTGCCTTCTGCACATCCTCGGCCCGCAACTGGGGCTTCATCCCCGGATAAAACGCGTCGGGGGGGAGTGCGACCGGAGTGATCGTGAATCCGGCATTCCCCAGGATCGCGGGAACTCCCGGTTCCACCGGAGGTTTGTTCGGCAAGCGATTTCGGGCGTCTCCGTTGGCGTACATGAACGTCTGGGCGTCGAGCTTCTCGTCGAACACCCGAATGCGGCCATGGGCGATCGGTCCGTAGGACTGGCCGTAAATGTACTTCTTGAATGGTCCCGGATCGGGCACGCCCGGCACGCGGTCATGTCGCAATTCAAGCGGCTCGAAGAACGCACGAAATCGAAAGTACTCTTCGTGAGTCAACGGATCGTACTTGTGGTCATGGCAGTGGCAGCAGTTGAGCGTCAGCCCCAGGAACGCCTTCCCTGTGTGTTCGACGTTGTCTTTCATCCATGTCTCGTAGTTCCACTTGAACCAGTTGCGCACCAGAAACCCGGTGGCGACCACGTTCTCTTCGTCACTGGGTGCAATCTCGTCGGCGGCCAGCATCTCCTGAACCATCTGGTCGTACCCCTTGTCGGAATTCAGCGACCGCACGATCCAGTCGCGCCAGCGCCAGATCTGCGGGTAGCTGTTCATGACGTCGGGAACCGCCCGACGACCGTACCAGTCGCTGTACCGCCAGACGTCCATCCAATGGCGGCCCCAGCGTTCGCCATACTGTGGAGAGTCGAGCAGTCGATCGACGACTTTCTCGTAGGCGTCGGGGGAATCGTCGGCGAGAAACGCCTGTTGCTCGCCGCGCGTGGGAGGGAGTCCCGTCAGATCGAGAGTCACCCGGCGCAGCAACACGAGTCGACCGGCTTCGGGAAGCGGTTCGATTCCTTGAGCTTCCAGCGGCTGCAGAAGAAAGGCGTCGACCGGGTTTCCGTTTCCTGTGGAACGGACGCGGGGAACGGCGGTCCGGACCGGCTTCCGAAACGCCCAGTGTTCCCGGGGATCGGTTTGAGGGGTCTCGTCCGGGGGAGAATCCGCCCCGGCGGAGATCCAGCGAGAGAGCGTTTCGATCTCCCCGGCCGTCAACGGCTCGCCCTCGGGCGGCATTCGCAGTTTGGGGTCTGGCTCCGAGACCCGATCGAGCAACAGCGATTCGCCAGGTTTTTCAGGCACAACCGCGCTCCCACTGTCCCCCCCCCCCCCCTATGCGTACCAGCGTCCCGGTGTCGAGGCGCAACGCCCCCTTCTGAGCCAAGGCACCATGGCACGCGAAACAGCGTTTCTCCAAAAGCGGCTTGACGTCGCGCAGATAATCGACTCGGGGAATTTCGGACGACGCGGCAACGGGCGACAGGTCCTCCACCTGTGGCCTTCCGGCGAACGCTCGGCAGCTCAAGACCGTCACCATCACGATCAAAGCGGTGGTGCGACACGTGGTGAAATCAACGCGGGTCATGGTCGAGGCCGGAGGGAGGCGAATCAAACGTCAGCTCGCTCAACACAGTTGAACGACGCATCAACCTTAGTCGATCCTTTGGCGCGGATCAAAGGAGGTTGGGTTTCCTGATTGCGACCCCCTTGGAAACTGCGGTACCTTTTCTGAGTGATCACCCTGCTCATTGCCGCAGTGTTCATCACCGCGACGTCTATGGCCGGGTTCCCAAACGAAACGAATACACGTCGGCATCCTGGAGCTCGAACCGCAACCGAACCGGTTTCCCCGCGAGGGCTCCCAGATCGGAATCCCCCTTCCAGATTACGCGACGATCGAGTTCGTCGCCGAACAACTCGTGGCAGTCGGCCAGCGAAAACCCGGGCAGCGGCTCCCCCTCAGCGCTTTGAATCTCCACTCGCACCAAGCCGGCGGCGGAGGTTGAGAAGTTGATCCGCAACTGGTTCCCCGTGAACACGACAGGTGTTGTGATCAACTCGCCGCCGGCCCGGGGGGCATGTGCCGAGACGAACCCGTCGAGCCGCAGCGTGTACCGCCGCAACGATGTCCCGGGGGCAGTCGAGTAACCCTCGGTCGCGTACAACGACAATTCGTTCGGTGCCCCGTCGAGGTGGGATCTGGTTTCGACCATGCGCCAGCCAATCAACAGGTGGCCGTAATTCCAGGTTCCGGGACGCTGGATTCCCGGGGGGAGGAAGGCGTCATTCCAGCGCTTGAACCGGACGCCGTCGCGGCTCGCCATGAACAGCCCCTCGGTGAGCGCGCTGCCGTACCGTTCGCTGAGCTTGGCGCGCCGGTCGCGGTTTTCGGGATCGGGGAGCGCACGCAAGGATGTGGGCCAATTGCGAAGTTGCGTTTCCGTCAACTGATCGCTGCCGTCCCCCGGTGAGGTGGAGTGCCGCACGCTCCCGCGATCGATGTACCGTACGGGAAATCCCAGGAACAGATGCGGCGCGCGGTGATACGGAATCACGCCGTTTTCGTAAAGCTGTTCTTCGGGTGAATCGACGTAGCTGAGATCGGCCTGACGTTCCCAGTGCCGAAAGTCCTTCGAGGTCGCGGTGCGGATCGCGCGGATTCCCTCGGGCTTCCATTCCTTGGCGGTGGTCGTTCCTCCGGTGAAATACCGCCAGTAGGCGCGGTACTCGCGGCGGTGGGAGTCCCAGAATGCCAGATTCTGCGAATCAAAGGCCCCGTCGGTAATGGTGGGCGCGTCTGTCATCGCGGACCAGTGAATGCCGTCGGGCGACTGGAAAGGCCGCATGCCGAGCGGATTGTTCGAAATGAGAAACGTCTTGTAACGCGATTCGGGAGGGGCGTCGGGGTTCTCATCGCGAAAAACCGCCGGTCCGCCCACCGTCGCACCGTGCTGTTCGGCCCATTCCGCGGAGATCACGATATTGTTCGCCGTCGATCCTTGAAACGGATGCAGACCAAGGTTCGGCTTCCGCCAGCGGATTCCGTCGTCGCTTTCAGCGTAGCAGAGACACTCCTTGCTGGTGACGAGTTGGTTATTCACATGCGTGTGCCGCCAGGCCCGGTAGTACATGCGGTACAGTTCGCCGTCCTGAAAAACACTATGGTAGGCGGTCGCATTCCCCTCCCACGGAGCGTCGTGGACGATGACCGCTTCGCGCGCGATCGGGTGGTGCAGCCGCAGTTCCGCCCGGCCGATCAGTTGTTCCACCAGCGCGACGTCGACGAATAGTTCACGTCGCGAACCGATATCACGCGGCTCGGCAGCGAACGAGTACGAGCAGGCGGAAAGCAGCACGTAAAAAAGCACGGTGCGTCGCATGAAGGTGAACCGGATTCCGAAGGGTGTTTTACGGTGAAGGGACATGCGGTCTGGGACGAAAGTGAGCCCGACTCGCGGGCATCACGCATCGACGACGATCGGTTACGGTGACGACTTCGCGAACTGAAACGCGTAGAGACGGCAGTCGCGCAGTGTCAGGCGCAGGCGAATCGGCTGGCCGGCGATTTGGGCCAGACTGGAGCGCCCCTTCCAGCTTACGGTCTTGCGGATGTTGTTGTGGTAGACCCGATCGGAGTCGGCGAGCGAAAAACCGGGGAGCGGTTTGCCGTCGACCGATTGCAGTTCAACGTTCAAATGCCCCCCCGCGCTGCAGTCGACGTTTAACTCCAGTTTGTCGCCGGTGAAGGTCAGCGGGTGTGTGATGATCTCTGCGCCGGCATGCCCCACGGTCGCCGAGACGAACCCATCGAGTCGCAGCGTCGCGCGGGTGATGGTTCCCAGATACTTGTTGAACGGCTCGGCACCGTCGAGCGATTCGATATGCGTGCAGTTGTACGCCGAGTAGTACAACCAGATCTCGGAACCGACGACGGCGTAGCCGACCCCGGGATAGAGCGACCGGCTGTCGAATTCCCCATCCGGCCCCAGACCGAGAAACGGCGCATGTTCTCCCTGCCGACGCCAGCGAATCGAGTCGTTGCTGGTGAAGAGATGAATGTCGAGCGTGTCGGGGGCGACGACCGTGATGGGATTTTTCACGTAGTTGATCGTGAGCGGCGGATTGCCGTCGGCGGGGTTGCCCTGGGCATCCCCCGGATGGAAGAAAATGGGCACCAGCCCGATATAGGCGTTCGCCGCCTCTTCGTACTTGGTGACGCCCGCCTGGTAGAAATCGGCCTTCACCGGTTCGTCGGGCTGCATGACGAGTCGCGGTGCGGGAAATGAGAACGGATCGAGCGATTCAGACCGCCCCACCTGACGCCACGGCCCCATACGGGTGAGCAGTACGTACGACTTTCGGTCGCGATCCCAGAACGCCTGACTCTGCGTATCGAGCGCAAAATTTCCTTCGCGGACCACGTTGCGGGTCGGGGGGCTCCAGGTCAGACCGTCCGGCGAGCTGAGCAGGGTCAGATAGCGTTTCGGATCGGAGTCCTTTGTCGGATAAATCGCGGCGAGCATCTTGTATTTTTCGCCGCTCTTTGCGTGCGGGTCGACAAACACCTGGCCGATCACGCTGCTGTAGCCCAGAACCAGATTGTTCTGTTTTGAGCCGGCGTATTCGACCAGTCCCAGTTCGGGTTTTCTCCATTGGATGCCGTCGTCGGACTCGGCGTAGGCGACGGCGTATTCTTCGCCGTGACGGATGCCGTGACTGACTCCGTACCACAACCGGAACTTGCCATTCTCGTGCAGCAGGCTCGACATGCCGCCGATCTGCCACGACTCCCACGGCTTGTCGCCAACCAGATTGCGTTCGCCGGTGCGGTGGGGCCGATGCATTTCAAAGCGAATGCCGTCCGCCTTCTCCATCAGTGAGTCGTCCCAGGTCAGCCGTTTCTGGGATCCGACCGGAACAGGAGTCGGCGGCTCGTCGGCCTGCGCCGGCCCGGCACCGAGGACCAGCATCAGGCACAGGGCAAGGGGAATCGTGGTTGCGGAACCAGTTTTCATTTCCAAAGCTTTCGCGCGCTTGCGTGGCGTGGCAAACAGATCCTATTGCCGGGGATGAGCTGATGAATCGAGGCAAAAGGGGACAGGTGAGTAACGTCCTTCCAACCGTGGGAACCACGTTTTTGTAAGCGGTTACGGGCCAAGTGTCAGTAATCGGAGGTCACCTGCGGCGAGCGCGCGCACGAGAGTGTCAACAATCGGAGGTCACTCTTTTTCCATTGGTGGAGCGAGAGTGACAGCAATGGGAGGTCAGTCATGAAATCGTTTCCTCGGTGTC
>JAPLOC010001270.1 GCA_026692825.1 Planctomycetota bacterium
GCAGCATTTTGCGCAAGCGCCGCAAACAGCGCGGTCGAGGACGTGGAGCGGATCACCGCAGATGGCCCAATTCTTACTTCCACGACGCACATGGGCTCTTCAGCCTGAACCACGCCCATATGTGTTACGCTCAATCCTCCCTGAGGTAACACCATCAACCGGAGAGCCGGATGCGGGAAAACCGCCCGTCCGGTTCGGAGGGAGGGGGGACCGAATCCAATCGGTCCTCCCTACCCCTATCTGGACCGCGCAATGTGGTTTCGGGTTAGCCATCGATCTTTCTCCCCATCCGCTCAAGGCGGATGGGGCCGTCACCAACACCAGCCGACATCCGGCTTGCCCAAGACTCCATCAACCCGCTGCAGACCCCATCCCGCTCGGGTTCAATGCGCGTAATCGGCCTCGTGTGGAGTATACCTCAGCCGAAATACTCGACCGCGTTGCGAAACAGCTTGACCCCCGCCCCTTCGCCCGCCGGATCGTGCGTCTCCCGGCGGCGCGTCCATTGCGGATGCTGCGTCGCCTGAATGAACCGTTCGGGGTGCGGCATCAATCCCAGCACGCGCCCCGTCGGGTCGCACAGCCCGGCGATATTCGCAATCGATCCGTTCGGATTGTCGTTGGGGTCATACGCCAGCGCGATCTGCCGACGGGTTCGCCAGCGTGCCAGGACTTCGTCCGACGCGACGGCGATTCGCCCTTCCGCGTGCGCCATTGGCAGCTCGATCTCTGTGATTCCCCGCAGGAACACCGAGGAATTCTCGGGGACGGTCATCTTCACCCAACGGCAGGTGTATCGGCCGTTCACATTCCAGGTGAGTGTCGCGTCGGCCGGCGCGTCCGCTTGCGGGGGCCAAGCCTCACCTCCACCCGGCAAAATCCGTGATTTCATCAAGACCTGGAAGCCGTTGCAGATCCCCAATGCCAACTTGTCTCCTGTCAGGAATTCGCCAATCACGTCGGCCAGGTGCGACCGCAGTTGCGCGCCGAAGATCACCCCAGCCCCCACGTCGTCCCCGTAACTGAAGCCCCCCGGAATGCACAGGATCTGGTAATCGCGCAAGAGTTCGGGCGATTCCAGCAGCCGGTACAGATGGACCCGGTCGGCCTGCCCGCCACAGCGGTCAAAAATCCAGGCGGTCTCCACATCGCAGTTGGTCCCGGGGGCACGCAAGACGAGAACACGTGGAGCAGCCATGGAAAATCCTGCGGCGGGAGAGGATCTCGCGACGCATTATCGAGGTGATGGAATGGGGAGGAACAGCCAATGGGGCGATTCTAGTCAACCGTCGCGTCGAAAGACACACTCCCTCGACCCTTGGCGAACTCCCCTCCCACCGTCTAAAGTGTTCGTCACGTCGGCGATACTTCGCTCGGCGGGAAATGGGACATCCGCGCGCCCGGTCTCTGTCCCGTTTTCCACCGTCGGAATCGAAACCGTCGCGGCTCGCGATTCGCGCGCCACACCTCCCCTGGGCTTCCCACACGACCGAGCCTGCATGGCTGCTCCCGAAGCGCGCTCCCTTTCCGCCCGTGAACTCGCTCACGACGTGCTTGACCGCGCGCCGGGCCGGGGTCAACCCCCCACGCGACATCTCGACGAACTTCTCCCCAAGAGCGGACTCTCTCCCGCCGAGCGGGGGCATGCCACCGAGCTGGTTCACGGCGTCATTCGTCGGCAACACACGCTCGATATGTTGCTGCGGCAGCATGTCCGCCGACCGTTGAGACAGGTCGAATCGGGGGCGCTCAACTGGTTGCGTCTGGCCACCTGGGAGTTGCTCTTTTCCCACACCGCCCCCCCCTACGCGATTCTCAACGAAACAGCCGAGGCGGTGAAGCGGTCGGGGAATCCCCAATGGACCGGGTTCATCAATGGCGTCCTCCGCGCCATCTCGCGCGATCTGACTGCCGACTTCACCGATCAGCCCGGTCCCAGTGCCGTTCCCTGTGAAACCGGTCGGTACCGACTGCTGAATTCCCCGGTGTTTCCCGACCCCGCAACCGATCCCCGGGGCTACTTTCGCGACGCGTTCAGCTATCCCGACTGGCTCATTGAACGCTGGGTCACACGGTTTTCGCGCGAGACGCTGTGGCAGATCGGCTTCTGGTTCAACGCGGCTCCCATCCCCACCCTCCGTGTCAACACACTGCTTTCCACGCGCGATTCGCTCCTCGAAAAACTGACCGCTGCGGGGGTCGAGGCGGTCGCCGGTCGACACCCTCACGCCATCCACCTGACTCGAACGGCCCGGATCGCAGAGCTTCCGGGGTTTGAGGAAGGACTGTTCGCGGTTCAGGATGAGTCGGCGATGGAGGCGGCGACGCTGCTGGCACCGACGGGCGAAGAGCGGATTCTCGACCTGTGCGCCGCGCCGGGCGGGAAGACGATGCACATGGCGGCGCTCTTGCAGAATCATGGTCAGATCGTCGCGGTGGATGTCGATCCGCATCGCCTGAAACTGATCGAAGATTCCTCCCGCCGACTGCACGTCACCAACGTGAAGTGCGAACTCGTTCCCCGGGATTCGTCGCGACTCCCCAAAGGACCGTTCGACGCCGTTTTGTTGGATGTCCCCTGTTCCAATACCGGAGTTCTGGGGAAGCGCCCCGAGGTCCGCTGGCGACTGACCCCTGCCGACCTGACGGAACTCGCCGAGATTCAGTCGCGGCTGTTGCAGGCGGCTTTGGGCGCGGTTCGCATCGGTGGTCGGGTGCTGTACTCGACGTGCAGTGTTGAGCCCGAAGAGAACGAACAGCTTGTGCGGAGTGTGATGGAAGACTATCCCGGCTTCGAGATTGTGGCGGAACGCAAGCACGTTCCCTCGCAGCCGGCGGACGGCGGGTACCAGGCATTGCTGCGCTCCACCTCGGGGGGGCCGGTGGGAGTTGTCACATGACTGGTGGGCCTGGCGAATCGGGGGTGGAACGGTCGGCGGACAACACGTTGCCGCAAGACGACCCCGCACTCGCCCGGTCCGCGGCTCTGAGCGCCCCCAGGCTGCAACCGCCCGCGGAGGTCCCCGGGCATGAGTTTGTGAGACATCTGGGAACCGGCGCGTTCGGCTGCGTCTGGCTCGCGGTGGAGCGCAATACGGGAAAGCAGGTGGCGATCAAGTTCTACAGCCACCGCCGGGGGATCGACTGGTCGCTGTTGAATCGCGAGGTCGAGAAACTCGCCGCCCTGCACACGTCGCGCGACGTGGTGGGCTTGCTCGAAGTCGGCTGGAACGCCGACCCGCCCTATTACGTGATGGAGTACCTGCCCAACGGTTCTCTCGCCGCCCAACTGACCGACGGTCCGCTGTCGCCAGCCGAAGCGGTGCGAATCGCGACCGTTGTCGCCAGCGCCCTGGTGCATGCGCACGACGCGGGGATTCTGCATTGCGACGTCAAGCCGGCCAACGTGCTGCTCGACACGGAATTTGGACCGAGATTGGCCGACTTTGGCCAGGCGCGCCTCTCGTCGGAACAAAGCCCGGCACTGGGCACGCTCTTTTACATGGCCCCCGAACAGGCCGACCTCAACGCGATTCCCGATCCACGGTGGGACGTGTATGCGCTCGGGGCGTTGCTGTATCACATGCTGTGCGGAGAGCCGCCTTTCCGGACTCCGGAAACCGAGCGTAGGATTCAATCGGCCGCCACGCTGGTGGATAAACTCACCGCCTATCGCGACGTGGTCCAGGCGGGACCGGCACCGGCGAAACACAAATCGATCCGCGGGGTGGACGGTCGGTTGAGTGCGATTGTCGATCGGTGTCTGTCGGCTGATCCGCAGACCCGGTACGCCAATGCCAAGGAGGTGGCCGACGCTCTGGCGGCGCGCAGCCGGTATCGCTCGATGTGGCCGGTGGTCACACTGGGCGTTGTCCTGCCCCTGTTGCTGCTCGCGGGACTGATTCCATTGGCGGTGCAGGCGATCCAGGGAGCGACCGCGTCGATTGAACGCAACCTGGCGCAACGGGTACTCGACGGCGACCTGGTGACGGCGAAACTCCTGTCGTATTCGCTGGAAGATGAATTGCAGTTGCGAGTGCGTTATCTGGTCGACCGGGCCGAACTTCCCGAAGTGGTGGCAGCCGCGGTCGCGGCCGACGCCCAGCCGTCGACTGAAACACGCGCGGCGCTCTCCCGGGTCCTTGGGCAAATTCGCCACGAGATCGACGAGTTGCGACTGGCACAGGGACTGGAGCGGGATGAGAGCTGGTTTTTCACCGACGCCCGGGGCGGGCTGACCTGGCGGGATCCGATGGAGGGGGTATCGCAGGGGGACAACTACTCCTGGCGCGACTACTTTCACGGAATGCAAGAGGATCATCCGGAATGGCGCGGCCGGACCGATGTCGCCCCCATCCAGGAACCCAGGATCTCCGTCCCCTTTCGCAGCGAAATCAGCGGCAAACTCGTGATCGCCATCTCGGCTCCGGTCATCCGCCCCGCCGACAAAGCGGTGGTCGGCATCCTGGGGCGAACCGTGGGGGTCGAAAACCTGCTCAACCCGTATAAAGAACGAATCATTGATCTGGAGTCGCTGACGGCGGAAGACCGGATGACGATTGCGCTGATCGACGCTAAAACGGGATTGATCCTGGACCATGTCTACCTGACGACCGGCGGGCAACCCGACTCCCACGACACCCCCACCATCGAACATCCGCGAATCGACGAGTTATTGCGACTTCAGCTCAACCGACTGCGGTCGGCGGTTGAGTCGCAACGCGATCTGCAAGGATCGCAGTTCAGCTTCGAGCATCATGACCCGGTGGACCTGCTGGTCGCGCGCGAAGGGACGAGTCCTCCCGCCCGACTGGCCGCGTTCTGGCCGGTTAAGGGAAGCGAGTGGGTCTCGGTGGTGCAGGAGCGGCGTGACGTGGCGCTCAGTCCGGTCCGACAGATTCGCAATGGCATGCTGACGTACGCGCTCGCGGGATTCGCCTTGACGTTGGCGATCGCCGGGGGGGCGTGGTGGTTTGTGCGACGGGCGATTCTGGCCACCGTCGCCGAGCGCCGTCAGCCGGTGGGTAAATCAACCACTTGACTTACTCCAGGGCTTCGAGCAGGATGGAAACGCAACCGTTCTATTGAATCTGCGTCTGTTCACACAACCTCCGCGAGAACCGGCCCCATGTCCACGTCCGCCGATCCGGAATTGCACCCGGGGAGTGACGCACCACAGCCGACGCTGCGTTTTGGTTGCACATTCTGGCTGGTTTTGGCCGGCATTGGGCTCGTCCTCCTGTTTTCGCTATTACCGACCGTAGGACGAGGTCGCCCGGCAGCCCGCAGGACGCAGTGCAAGAGCAATCTCAAGCAAATCGGCCTCGCGTTGCAAAACTACTACGACGATTTCCAGGCCTTTCCCCCCGCCTATACGGTCGATGCGAACGGCAAACCGCTGCACAGTTGGCGCACGCTGATCCTGCCGTACCTTGACCAGTTACCGCTCTACAATTCGATTGACCTGACAAAGCCCTGGGACGATCCGGTGAATTCCGAATTCCGCGAAAGGGAACTGCCGGTTTATCGTTGTCCGTCTTCGTCGAGTCTTGGCGGTCCCAAGAATCACACGACCTATTTAGGGAGCGTGGCTCCTAACGGCTTTTTCCGGTCCACAGAGCCCCGCCTGCGTTCAGAAATCACCGATGATTTAGCCTATACACTCGTGTTGGTCGAAGTCCCAATCGATCATTCCGTTCCGTGGATGTCCCCCCAGGATGCGGACGAAGCGCTGGTGTTGTTGAGTATCGGCCCCAATCCGAAACTCGTTCACACCGGGGGACAACACAGCCTGCTGGGTGATGGAACGGTTCGATTTTTGCCCGAGAATCTCCCGATGGAGTTTCGTCGCAAATTGATTACGATCAACGGTGGGGAACACGTCGAAGACTTCTGAATTCCAATCGAAGTTCGAATGTCGTTGAACCCGTTGGTGGCGGCGGGTGCGGACGTGCGAATTGGGTGCCGGTGGCGGGTGAAGGTAGGTTTTTGAGGCATGGCCAATGCGTTCCATGTGTCCA
>JAPLOC010001271.1 GCA_026692825.1 Planctomycetota bacterium
ACGGTCGTTCTGTCGGCCGAGATGTTTCAGCAGGGGCTGAAGCTGCTGGTTGACACCGGGGATCAGACTCCGCCGGCCAATGTGGCTCGGGCCTTGTCGATTGGAACAGCCGCCGTGCTTGTGGCGTGCATTGGTTCGGTCCTAGTATTAGGGCTGATCTTCGTCAGCCGCGGGATCGAGTTGTTCGCGGACTGAATCGCCCATTCGCCAGCAACGGGGTTGCCGTTCGTGTCCAGCCAGCGGAGTTCGTTTCCGAGACGCCCTGTCGACTTCATTCTGGACCCGGTCGCGCGGTTCCTGCATATCCAGGCGGCCAGTGGCGTCGTGCTATTGATCTGCACGGTGGCGGCATTGTGGCTGGCGAATTCTCAATGGTCGCACCACTACTTCGAGTGGTGGCACATCCACGCCCAGGTCGGCATCGGTTCGCTGGTTCTCGATCAGCCTCTGGAGATCTGGATCAACGACGGATTGATGACGCTGTTCTTCTTTGTCGTCGGGCTGGAAATCAAGCGGGAGATGGTCTCGGGCGAGTTGCGCGAAATCCGCCGGGCCGCCCTGCCTATCGTCGCCGCTCTGGGGGGGATGGTCGTCCCCGCGACCATTTACACGCTGCTTCAGCATGGCCAGCCGGGAGAACGGGGCTGGGGGGTGCCTATGGCGACTGACATCGCGTTCGTGGTGGGGGTTTTGGCGCTGTTGGGAAATCGCGTTCCACACGGGCTGAAGGTGCTGCTGCTGTCGCTGGCGATTGTGGACGACATTGGCGCGATTCTGGTGATCGCGGCGTGTTACAATACGAATCTGGTGGTGTCGTGGCTGGTGATCGGTCTGGCGGGGTTCGCGCTGACCTACGCGCTCAATCGGATGGGGGTGCGATCGGTTGTCGTCTACGTGATCGTCGGCGCGATGATCTGGCTGGCGTTTCTGAAATCGGGCGTGCATCCCACCGTGGCGGGAGTGATGCTGGGACTGCTGACACCCGCCAGCGCAATGCTCCCCGACCAGTTTGTTCGCGATTTGCTTTCGGACGCACAATATCGGCTCGTGCAGGAAGCGCCACAGATCGGAGCGACCGACCGCAGGGAATTGGCGCTGGAGCTGGTCCGCGGGGCGAAGGAAAGCGTGTCGCCGCTGGAACGATTGGAACACGCGATGCACGGCTGGGTGAGCTACGTGATCATGCCGGTGTTCGCGTTCTCCAACGCCGGTGTGCCCATCGCGGTCGAAGCGCTGCGTGATCCGATCGCCCTATCGGTCGCCGCTGGCCTGGTACTGGGGAAGCCGCTGGGAATTGTGCTGTTCAGTTGGTTGGCGATTCGACTGGGGGTGGCCCGGCCCCTGGAAGGGGTGACGTGGCCCATCTTGCTGGGGGGCGGTTGTTTGGCAGGGATCGGTTTCACGATGTCGCTGTTCATCAGCGGTTTGGCATTCGCAGAGGGGCAATTGGCCGCCGCCAAGCTCGGGACACTGCTGGGATCGGTGGTGAGTGCCTGTTTGGGGACGGGAATCCTGCTGGCGACCCTCAAAAAACCAATTGAGTCGAACGCGACGCGCGCGTAGCATGGACGGACGAGATTGAGCCATCGTTCGACCGGCCTTTTTTGCCGACGGACTGTGCCCGATCCGTCACACACTGCGACGCCCGCCATGAGTGATTCCGAACAACCCGCACCCGTCCTGGAGAGTGATTCCCGGTTCCCTTCAGGACCGTGGGTCGGCTACTTCATTCAATGGGGTTCGAAATCGCGAACCGAACTCGATCTGCGGTTCAGCGATGGACGGATCAGCGGGCACGGTGTCGACTGGGTGGGCGAGTTCATCGTCCGCGGTCGGTACCAGACGGACGATGGCAAATGCTGGTGGAGCAAACGCTACATTCGCGGCCACGACGTCTCGTATGACGGGTACAACGAGGGAAAGGGCATCTGGGGGGTCTGGCAACTGCTGCACGTCCAGTGGCGGGGCGGATTTCACATTTGGCCGAAGGGACTTGAGGAAGACGCGACGGAAACCGCGGAAGAAGAACAGCCGGCGGAACGCGAGGTCGTTTTCGAGACGGTGCCGGTCGCGACGGCATCCTGATGCCGCGACGCCACTTTGTCGCGACGACGCTCCTGCGGCGTCGCGCCCGACGGCGCAGCCGGCAGTTAGGTCGGTAAGAGTGACCCGTCATATGACTTCAACGTTGCGCGGGAAGGCGTTTCCGATACGTCGTTTCAATCTGTCTCCACTTGTCTCTGCCGAAGTCGTCCAGACCGCGGCGTCGTAGGAACGCCGTCCGCCACATGTCGCGA
>JAPLOC010001272.1 GCA_026692825.1 Planctomycetota bacterium
AGTTGCTCGACTGGCTGGCCGACGAGTTCCTGCGCGAGGGCTGGAGTCTGAAGCGACTTCACCGCCTGCTGCTGACCTCGGCGACTTGGCGACAAGCGAGCGTGCCACCACAGTTGGACACGAATGGTTCCGAACTGACCAGCGCGCGCAAGGAATGGAATAACTCGGTTACCCGCGATCCCGCCAATCGACTTCTGACCCGCTTTCGCCGACGTCGGCTCGATGGCGAAGAGATTCGCGACGCGCTGCTGGCTGTTTCGGGGGAATTGTGTTCCGAGCGGGGAGGGCAGGGGGTACGTCCACCGCTTCCCCCCGAGGTGGTGCAGACATTGCTGGCGAATCAGTGGAAGACGAGTCCTCGCCTGGAAGACCATCGCCGACGCAGCGTCTATCTCTTCGTCCGCAGGAATTTGCGCTACCCCCTGTTTGAGGCGTTCGACCGGCCCGATACGAACGCGAGTTGCCCTCAACGGGGACGGTCGACAATCGCACCGCAGTCCCTGGTGATGTTGAATTCTGAACTGTCGCTGGAGACGGCGAAGCACTGTGCCGGGGAACTTCTTCCGCGGGGCGGATCGTCTCGCGAGGTGCTGGCCAACGGGGCGTTTCAGACTCTGCTCGGGAAGACGCGTCCTTCGGCGGAAGAGTCGCAGGCGGCGGTTGAATTCCTCGATCGAGAAGCCGCGCGAAAACGGGCTGAGTCAAATTCCGGCGCGGAATTTCCCCTGCCAGTTCCGCTACCGGCGGGCGTCGATCGGTATGATGCCGCCGCGCTGGTCGAACTCTGCCTGGCGCTAGTGAATGTGAGTGAGTTTCAGTACGTCGACTGACCGGTCGCCCCCCTCTGGGAAATCAGGAACCACACGAGATGATTGCTTTGCGAGTTCGTCGTGCGATGCTGCGGAACTGCCTGCTGACCGGCTGGATTGTGCTGGTGGCTTGCGCATCCGGTGCCTGGGCCGACAAGCTGGTTCACGTCGCCGGCGGCGGTACCATCGGACACGGAATTCCCGCAGCCAGCGCCAAAATGACCTCGCCGTTTGGCGTCGATTTCGATCGTGAAGGGACAATGTTCATCGTGGAACTCGAAGGGGGCCACGTCCATCGAGTCGACACGCAGGGACTCTTCACCACGATTGGCGGAACGGGCGCGATGGGAGATTCGGGAGATGGGGGACCGGCGGGTGACGCGGTCTTTCACTCGATGCACACGCTGGCGATCGCTCCCGATGGGGTATTGTACATCGCCGACACGCTCAACCATCGCGTGCGAAAACTCGAACCGCGCACGGGAAAAGTCGACGCTTTCGCAGGGACCGGAGCCAAAGGTTATGCCGGCGACGGAGGGCCGGCGAAAGAGGCGCAATTCAACGGCGTCTATTGTGTCGCGTTCACCCCCGACTACAAGACGTTGATTGTCACCGATCTCGAAAACAAGCGGATCCGGGGCGTCGACATGCGGACGGGAATCGTCCATCTGATCGCGGGCAATGGCCAGAAAGGGGTGCCACCCGACGGTGCCGACGCGGCCGCCAGTCCGCTGGTTGATCCCCGCGCCGCGGCCGCCGACCGCGACGGAAATGTTTACGTGCTGGAACGTGGCGGACATGCGCTGCGAGTTGTCGACCCGCGCGGGAAGATTCGCACCGTCGTGGGAACGGGAATGCCGGGGGGCACGGGGGACGGTGGCCCCGCGCTGCAGGCGACCTTGCGCGGCCCCAAGCATTTGTGTCTCGACGTGGACGGCAACGTTTTGATTGCGGACACCGACAATCACCTCATTCGGCGGTACCTGCCAGCCACCGGCAGAATCGAGCGGGTCGCCGGGACCGGAAAGCAGGGGACCGCTGGTTTGGATGGCCCTCCGGAACAGGCCGAACTCTTTCATCCGCATGGTGTCTGTTTTGATTCCGCCGGTACGTTGTTCATCGTCGACACCGGCAACAACCGGATTCTCAAACGAGTGCGCGAGTGACGCATGATTCTGAACGGAAAGGGGCTGAGCCAGGGAGTGGGACGCGGTCTCACCCAGGTGATCGACACCCGCGCGATGATCGCCGCCGCGCTGGCCGTGCAGACGGCCAATCCGCCGAACGTCGAAATCGAACGCCTGCGGGCCGCGATCGCCCGCGCGACGGTCGAACTCGACCGGGTGCAGCGGCATCTCTCGGGACGTGTGAACGCGGCCGAGGCGGCGATCTTCGCCTCGCACACAGCGCTCTTGCGCGACCCCCAATTTTTTGGACGAATCGAGCGAGTCATTCAGGCGGGATATCTGTCGGCTGAGGCGGGAGTCGCCGAGGTCGTGACCGAACTGCACACATCGTTCATGGCGCAACCCGTGGCGCTGCTGCACGACAAGGCGGCCGACGTGCTGGATATCGGCAGGCGGGTTGTGCATTGTCTGCGGTCGTCGCTGCGTGAAAACGAAGTCATTGCAGACGGCGGTCGGGTGATCGTCGCCTCCAGTCTGACGCCGTCTCAATTGGTTCGTTTTGCCCGGCAGGGAATTGCAGGGGTGGTGGTCGATTCGTGCGGTCCCAAGTCGCACACCGCGATTCTGGCCCGCAGTCTGGGGATCCCGCTGGTCGCCGGCATTCACGACCCCTGCGTTCAAATCGCTGACAATGTCGAGGCGATCGTCGACGCGTCCGGAAATCGCGTCTTTGTCGATCTCACCGCCGCCGAGCGCGACCAGGCACCGACGGTGGAATCACCCGACGTCGCGACCGCCGAGGACGATTTCCGACCCGAGCCGGCGGTGACTCCAGATGGCGTCACCGTCCGCCTGATGCTGAATATCAGTGATCCGAGTGAGGCGTGGCAAGTACAGACGCTTGGGACGGATGGGGTCGGACTGTTCCGGACCGAGTTCTACTACATGACCTGCGCGGGCTGGCCGACCGAGGAGGAGAGTTACGAAGTCTACCGGGAAGTGGGTGAGGCGGTTGGTGATGCCGAACTGCACATTCGGCTCGTCGATTTCGGTGCCGACAAGTGCCCGCCGTATTCGGAAATTCCGATCAACCGAAATCCCAGTCTCGGCCTGCGGGGGATTCGTCTGTTGTTGCAGCGGGATGACATCCTGCAACCTCAAGTCCGGGTTTTGGCGCGTCTGGGGCGTGAGCGGCCGCTGACTGTGCTGATTCCGATGCTCGACTCCCTCGACACACTGAAGGAAACGACTGACCGATTGTGCCGAATTGTGGGTTGTACCGAGCGCTCGATGCTTCCGTTTCGATTGGGGGCGATGATCGAGGTGCCGGCCGCCGCACTCCTGATTCGTGATCTGTTACCCCACGTCGACGCGATATCGGTCGGACTCAACGATCTGACACAATACCTTCTGGCCGCAGATCGGGATGACGAGTTTGTTGAACGCTATCACGACGCGATGCAGCCGGCAGTCTTGCGACTATTGGCGGACGTCGTGACCGCCGCGCGCGACGCGGGGAAGCCGGTCACCATCTGTGGCGAATTGGCCGGGGATCCACGCCTGACCGGGCTATTGCTTTCACTCGGCCTGCGTCGTTTGAGCGTCTCCCAGAGCAGCTACAAGGCGGTGCTGCACGCGATTCGCCATATCTCGGTGCGTGGTGTTCGGGAACTGGGGGAAATGATCTCCCAGATGACCACCGCAGCCGCCGTGAGGGACTGGGTCCGCCGAAATCTGACGCCCCCCACGGGGAGGGATCTTCAACGCGGGTGATGAAAGTGCGTGCGCGATGCGTCGGAAGTCGATACATCTTTCAAGAGCCGCGCACGGCAGTAAGCGAATATTCAGCAACCGCCCGCTTGAATACCAAAATCTGCGCCGTTTCCGGTGGCAGCGTCAGTTGACACACGCACGGCCGACTCCCGCTGGTCGCTGGCCGTGGCACCCTTCTGCGATTCAGGCTGTTGGTTGAAAGTCTACATTCAAACAACGGTCCGGTTTCACGCGACTTTGGGTGCCACAGGCGGCGCTTCAGGCGTACCAGGAGAGTTCACCAAACGCTCACCACAACGCATGTCGCCTCAAAGCCCGTTTCTTTTTCCGTTTTTTTCGTGTGTTTCGTGCCTTTCGTGGTTCCCAATCTCTGCTCACACCGTGAGTGAGCGATTTGACGCTGTGCCGGACGATTTCGCATCTGCGATGACCCAGCCCGTTGCTTGCTCGTGGTTTGACGGACAA
>JAPLOC010001273.1 GCA_026692825.1 Planctomycetota bacterium
GAGCCGTTCGTGGTCGATTCCCATCAGATGCAGAATCGTGGCGTGGAAGTCGTGGACATGAACCGGCTGTTCGACCGCGCGGATGCCATGTTCGTCTGTCGCGCCGTGGACGAATCCCCGCTTTACCCCTGCCCCCGCCAGCCACGACGTGAACGCCCAGTTGTGATGTTCCCGCCCGGGAGCCTCCGCGGTGTTGTTGAACGGCGTCCGGCCGAATTCCGTCGTCCAGACCACCAGCACATCATCCATCATTCCCAGACGTTTCAGATCCTGAAGCAAACCCGCGATTGGCTGGTCGACCTGCGGCGCGAGCCGGCCGTGGTCGGCCATGTTGCCGTGCGAATCCCAGTTGCCGCTCGACCCGGTGTGGATCAGTTCAACAAACCGCACCCCCCGTTCGACCAGCCGCCGCGCCGCCAGACACTGCCAGCCAAACCCGTCGTTCTGACCGCGTGCCAGACCGTAGAGCGCCAGCGTCTCGTCCGACTCTTGCGACAAATCGAGCGCCGCGGGCATCTCCGTCTGCATTCCATGCGCGGTCTCGAACGACTTGATGCGGGCCGCGGGCTGCGCGTCCTCGTTGCGCGACGCGCGGTGCGATTCATTCAAGGCGGCGAGAGCGGCCAATTCCAACTCCTGTCGCTTCGCCGTAGGTACGCGACGCACCAGGTTCGCGACTGGTTCCGGGCCCGGCATCACCCGCGTCCCCTGATGCGCCCCGGGCAGAAAGTCCGACGCCCAGACCTGCGTCCCGGCGTACGGCATCTGCGGTGCCAGCACCAGAAACGATGGCAGGTTCTGGTTGGATGTCCCCAATCCATAGCTCATCCACGCGCCAATACTCGGGCGGGCGAACGCGAACGAACCGGTGTGCATCCCCAGCGTCGCGTTGTAATGATTCGAATGGCTGGTGTGCATCGAACGGATGAACGTGATTTCATCCGCCTGTTTCGCGACGTGCGGAAACAATTCACTCACTTCAATGCCGCTCTTCCCGCGCGGCACGAACTTCCAGTCGGGTCGCTTGAGAAAGATCTTCTCGTACCCGGGGCGGTTGCGCGTTTCTGGATGGTCGAACGTCACCTGTTTGCCATGGTCGGCGATCAACTGCGGTTTCGGATCGAACGAGTCGATGTGCGAAACGCCGCCGCTCATGAACAGGAAAATCACCGACTTCGCCTTCGCGGGAAAATGCGAGTCGCGCGGTGCCAGCGGATTGGCGGGATCAACCGATTTCGCCCCGGTCCCCCGCGCGTCGTCGGCCGCCAGCAACTCGCTGATCAACCCGGGCATCAACAGCGATCCCGCGACACTCGACCGCAGAAAATGGCGTCGCCCGCACGATTCAGAATGTTCCCACATGATTCTAATCCAGGTAGAGGAACTCGTTGCTGGCCAGCAGGATTCGAGTGTAGGCCGACCAGACCGCCACCGGCTGGTCGGCGGGTGGAACGTCGGCGACCGCGGCGGCGTAACCGGTCAGAAACGCGTTCGCCGACTCGCGCTCACTGGCAGTGGGTGATCGTTGCAGCGTGATGCGGAACAGCGCGTTCAATCTTGCCGAGTCGTCCGGCTGAGATAGCGCCCGCCGCGCGACTTTCTCGGCTTGAGAGTGAAAAAAGCCATCATTCAGAAAGTACAGCGACTGCGTCGGGACCGTCGTCACCTGCCGCTGGGGTGTCGTCGCGTTGGGGTCGGCACCGTCGAACAGCCCCATGAACGGATTCCGGCGATTTCGCAAAGTCATCTGATAGATGCTGCGTTTGTCCGTCTCCGCGACACCGGTGAACGGGCCGTGTTGCGTGTACGACCATCCGGTCGCGGGGGGAACCGGATGCGGCCCGCCGGGAATCAGATCGAGTTGCTGACTGGTGACCAGCAGCGTGTCCCGCAGTTCTTCGGCGTCGAGTCGATGGCGGTCGAATCGCCAGTACAGAGTGTTGTTCGGATCGACCGCCAACCCCCGCGCAAGATCGTCCGGGTTCCCTGTGCCGACCGAGCGTCGATACGTTTCCGACAGCATGATCTGTCGATGCATCTCTTTGACGCTCCAGCCCGATGCGATGAATCGTGCAGCCAGGGCGTCAAGCAGTTCTGGATGTGTTGGCAGTTGACCTCGGGTTCCAAAATCGTTGGGAGTTGGGACGATTCCCTTGCCGAAATGCTGCTGCCAGATCCGGTTGACCATCACCCGCGACGCCAAGGGATTCCGGGCGTCTGACAACCAGCCCGCCAACTGCAGGCGACCGCTCCCCGCTTCTTTGGAGACCGGTTCTCCACCAAACAGCTCCAACCACCGGCGGGGAACACTCTCGCCCAGTTTCTCGGGATCGCCACGCAGATGCAGTTTCGCGTCGGCGATCGTCCCTTCGGTCACCGCGTACGCGGTGGGGCGGGCGGGAGCTCGGGCCACCAGTTCCGCCCGACTCGCCGCCACTTGAGTCCGCCGTGAACCGAGTTCCGCCATTCGGCTCAAGGTCGCCGCATGATTCCCCGCGATGTGTTCGATATTCCAGCCGACGCCGTTCGGTCCCCCGGGATGAGCGTCAACAATGCGACCGGTGATTGCAACCTGGCCATCCATGGGGCTGACCCAACCGAGCGCGACCGGACCATCGGGAGCGGGGTGAACGAACAGCGTGCGTGCCGGCAGTGTGGTCCAGACTTTGATCGCCTCGTCGGTGGAATTGACGAAGACCGCGGGATTGTCTCCTTTGCGCCAAGCCGACAGTCCCCCCTTGCCGGAAAGCTCGGCGACACTTTCGGGGAGCAGACTCGGGCCACCCCGCCCGTCGAGAAACAACCAGGTCGTCTTGTTCCCCTGGCGGTCGGCGTGCGGATTCCCGGCGAGAAAATCGCGGATGACGTCCTCCGTCAGATTCCACTTTCGCTGTTTGTCCCCGACTTCGACGATTTCCCATTCGATCGACGTCGTGTCGGCTCCGTAGTTGCCCGAGGCGTCGATCGTCAATTGAATCAGCTCGCCCGGCTTCACCGCGACCGTCGCCAGTTTCCCGCCATCGGCTTCTTGAAACAATTTCGTTCCACCGTCGGCGATTTCGCCGCGCGACAGCGATTGGACCGAGCCGACGGTTGCGGATTGGAATTCCTTCGCCTGGCTACCTTGAGCTTCTTCCAGTTGCTTGAGTTCGGCGTCAAGCGCGGCAAGTTGTTTGTCGAACGGTTCGATCGTCTTCGCCCAGTCGGCGGGTGACAGGAGCGGAACCAGATCGCGCGGCTGCTGTTTCGCCTCGCAACCGGGGAACGCGTACCGCGTGCTGTTGAGAATTCCGTACAGCGCGTAATAGTCGGTCGCCGAGATGGGATCGTACTTGTGATCATGGCAGCGGGCACAGGCGATCGACAGACCCAAAAACGCTTTCCCCAGCGTGTCGATCGTGTCTTCGATCGTCAGATGCATGTGCTTGTCGGCATCGTGGTCGAATCGTCGGGCGATCGCCAGGAATCCCGTGCTGACGATTCCCTGGGCATACGCGTCCCCCGCATCATTCGCGTGAATCAGATCGCCGGCGATTTGCTCGCGGACGAACTGGTCGTAGGGCAAATCGCGATTGAATGCGTCGATCACCCAGTTGCGATAACGCCAGGCGTCGGGAATCGGGTGATCGGTGTTCTCGCCCGCCGTGTCGGCATAACGCACGACATCCAGCCAATGCCGGCCCCAGCGCTCACCGTAAAGGGGCGACTTCAGAAGTCGCTCGATCAGCGCGGGATAGGCCTCGGTGGAATCGTCGGCGAGAAACGCGTCGACTTCTTCCGGCGACGGGGGCAGTCCGGTGAGATCGTACGTCGCCCGACGGATCAGCGTGCGTCGGTCGGCCTCTGGAGTTGGTTTCAAACCGCCGGCATCGAGTCGGGTTCGAATGAGCGAGTCGATCGCCTGACTTGTGGCCAGGCCGGCGAGGTCAGGAGATCCCGGTTGATGATTCAGAGGCTGAAACGACCACCAGTTTCGGAGTTCGTTTTCGGTCAGTCCGCCCCGTTTGCCGGCTCCTTCGCGCGGATCATGCGCCCCCCGGCGGACCCACTCGGTGAGAATGGCGATTTCGGATTCCGCGAGCTTGCCGCCGGCATCTTTGGGGGGCATCCGCGGGCCATCCCCCTCGTGGCGAATCGCCTGAATCAACAGACTTTCGTCGGCCTTTCCCGGGACGATGGGTGGCCCAGAATCTCCGCCGGCGCGCCACCCCTTTCGCGAATCGAGAGCCAGTCCACCGCTCGTCTTCCCTTTGGCCGACGAGTGGCACGCCTCGCAGCGACTGACCAGAATCGGACGGACTTTTTTCTCGAAGAACTCCGCATCGTCGTCCGCATGGGAAAGAGCCGGGCGTCCCGCGGCGCACGCCGCTGTCAACCACAACACCATTCCCGCGAAACGACCGATTTTCGACAAGCGCATCTGCATCTGGCCGCTCCCAAATTGCGAACCGTCAAACTGCGGAGAAGTCCTCGGGAACCGTTTCAGTCGCCGGCCAGTCGACTTCGCCCGACTCGGCGTCTTTGTACTTCGCGAACGTTTCGCTCATCAATTCTTTGTTCAACTGTGTTTTCCGCAGTTTGCTGGCGGCGACCCACTGCTCGGCGTTCTTTGGATCGAGTCGACCCGCCTGAACCAGTCCGATGATCATCACCAACAGGTGCTTGCAGAGGCTGCCACGCAGCCCGGGACAGACATTTAGATTCTCACCGCAGCAGCCAAACGTGCCGTCGGCCTCCAGCCGGCAGGAATAAAGCAAGTCGGGATCCGAATCGACGGTGACGACGCCGGTGATCGAGTCGGCGAGAACCTCGGCGAACAGATGGAAGCGGTCTTCTTTGAGCATGTCGAGCGCTTTGTCGAGCTTGCCAGCACTCACTTCCCGCTTGAGGCTCTCGACAAACGCCGGCAGGTCGACCGGTTCACCATCGAGCGATTCTTCTTCGGTCGCGTCCGCTTCGGATTCGTCATCGTCGTCAACGTCGACGTCGTCACCTTCGTCGTCAGACTCCTCGTCATCGTCACCAAAATCGATGTCGTCGAGTTCGTCGTCAAAACCGAGTCGGCTGGCGGTGGCCGACGCGAGTTCTTCCGCGACGATCGGTTTACGAACCACAAACGCATCCGCCGGGTTCGGTCCCTCGCCCGACCACTTGAGATCTTCAAACGCCTTGAAACCTGCGGGCCAAATCGTTTTTTCGTCGTGCTGCGAACTGGTGAAGGTCGTACCGTCAATGCGACAATCCGTCAGGTCGGCACCCCGGAGATCACAATCGGTGACGTTGGAATTCGACAGGTTGGCACCCCGCAATTTCGCGCCGGCAAGTTTCAGGCAGCGGAGTGTCGATCCCGTCAACGACGCCTGCGAAAGGTCGGCGTCGCGGAACAGCGTCCCCCAGATTTTGACGTTGTCGATCCGGGCACCAAACAGGTTGGCGTTCCGCAGGTCGGAGTAGCTGATATCCGCACCGGTAAGATTCGCCCGCGCGAGATTCGCTCCCTTCATCGCCAAATGCCGCAGCAGCGCACCCGAAAGGTTTCCGCCGGAAAAATCAATCTCCAGCAGCAATCCTTCCTCTTCGCGATCCCCTTCGGTCAAAGCGTTCCACTTCGAGATCCCCTCTTCGCCTCCCCGCAACAATTCGAGGAGATGCGATTTGCGTTCGGCCTCTTCCATGGGGGGAAGTGCCGAGACGACCACTTCTTCCTCTTCTTCCTTCTTCTCGGCAAACCTCGGCCGGGGGGGCGGGGGAGGCGGAACGACGATGATCGGCTCTTCCGGAGGGGCGACCCCCTGGGCCTCACACATCGCCTCCAAAACCAGACGTTTCAACTGCTTGCCCGACACTGGACTCTTCACCGATCGGACTTCGACCAGATCGGTTTGGAACTCGGCGTCATGAAACCGCTGAGCGATCGACAAAAACGCCGGTCGGACATCGGTCGTCCGCAGCAGCTTCTGGCGGGTTTCAGTCGTCCCTTCGACCGGCTCGTCCCAGGTGGCGCGCATGTGCCGGGGACTGCACACGAGCGAGATCTTCGTCGGCGATCCCCCGCGCACAAACGACAGCGCGATTTCAATCCGTGCCGCTCGGGTGATTGCATGTTGCAATTCGTTCAGCCGCTGTCCCACCCGACTGAGCGTGTCGACCGCTTCCGCAGGCAGATCGGCCGACTCGGCGATCGCGGGAAGGTCCACTTCGGCCAACTGCAGGTTTGAGCCGGCGAGCTTCGCGTTCTTGAAGACCGCGCCGCGCAGGTCGGCCCCGGTCAGTTCCGCGTCACGCAGGTCGGCGTTTGTGAAATCGCAATCACGCAGGTCGGCTACGGTGAACCGCGCCCCCCGCAAGTCGGCCTTGATGAAGATCGCCTTCGCCACCCGAGCTCCGCCAAAGTCGGCCCCCGGTGCCTTGATTCCGCTGAAGTCGGCGTTCGTCAGGGTACACAACGAGAGATCGGCCTCTGGCAAAACTGCCTTCTTGAAGACCGCCCCATCCCCCGAGCTGGCGCTGAAGTCGGCCCGGGCCAGTTCCGATCCGCTGAAGTCGGCGTCGGTGATATCGCACGCGCCAAAGTCCGCTCCGTCGGCACTCGCCTTCTTCAGTGAACTCTTGATGAATTCACAGTCACCCGAAATATGACACTCTTTAAAGACCGCTCCATCCAGATTCGCCCCCGTCATCCCCGGGAGCCAGACCCGCACCAGATGCGCACCACGCAGGTCAACGTCGTCCATTAACAGGTTCGACAGGTCGGCGTGAACCGTCTCGTCGGAAAACTGTGTCTGACGCAAGTCTTCTCCACTGAGGTCGGGCCACTCCGCGTCGACTTTTTGCAACAGCTCACATAACGCCGCAGCGCTCTGCGACCCACCCGTCAGCAGGTCGACGACCTCTTCCCGAGTGGGGGCCAGCATCTGGAAGCACTCCGCCTCCGAGAGAATCTCAATTCCCGCCCCCTCCAGCTCGTTGAGGTTCTCCGCTTCCGCCCGGGCCGTGGAAAACCCCGACTTCCCCAACACCAGGAAATCAAGATCCTCCGCGATCTCGTCGACCATTGTGCCGCCACGCAGCTTCACCAGTGACGCGACGCTCTCGTTGCCCCGCCATCGATGCGGGACACCGGCGAAACAAACCGTCTGGTCGGCCAGAACCTGATCGAGTTCCACGACAGACGCCTTCTTCACCGCAGCTTTCTTCTTCGCCATGTAAACATCCGAGGGAGTAACCGCATCCGACGAAACACTCCAATTATCCCGCTGATTTCCACATGTCAACCAGTCAGGGGGCGTTTCCCGGGGAATCTTGATTCCGACCCGTTCAATCTTCCGGGATTCACCCTTAATTCGATTGGGGTGTGAATCCACGGGCGGCATCGCGTGGAGCATCATCCACAACGGCGACGGGGCGACCGGAGAGAAGATTGTAGAGATGTTGTCCACAGCTTAACATCCTACCGACCCCCTGAGTGTACAAATATCTCATTTCTGACGGCGCGCGAGTCCCTCCAATTCTCCGATCCGTTACCGTTGACATTGCCGCGACTCACGCTGACGGAGTTAGACGAACGGTTTCACCCGACCGATCTGGCTGGATAGAATGCGGGTTCACAAATCTCGACGACCATACACCCGACCGGAAAGCCGCCCCCATGCCGACGCACCAGGAATCCACACTCGCGTTTCTCGACCTCTGCCGCGAACGGACGTTGGCGACACTGGACGCCATCGAGAAGCTGCCCAACGCGCAGGAGGTGCTGGGCTGGCGTCCGGGACCGGGACGGGCGCATATCGCGTGGCAGTTGATGCACGTCGGAATCACCGAAGAACTGTTCGCGACCGAACGGTTCAAAGGAACCCAGCCCGCCCGTGCCGATCTGGTTCCCCGCTTCAAGGGGGGCAGCACCCCCGATGACCAGATTCCCACCGCCGCCGAGATTCGGCAGGTACTTGCCGAGAGCCGCGAACACCTGCGGGCCACGATTCAAGGTCTATCGGCCGCCGACCTGGAGACGATCCCTCCCGCGCTCGCCCACCGTAATCTCTCGATTGGCAACGCGCTGAAGATCATCGTCTGGCACGAGGCCCACCATCAAGGGCAGGCCCACATCACTCTCAATCTCTATAAGGCGACCCACGCGTGACCGTCGTCGACCCGAACCCGTTCCCTCGACTCTCGCTTGACCCCGACTGCCGCGCGTGCCGGCGAGTTCGGCAGTCCGCCATCCATCCCGCCGGGAGTTTGCGCCGCGCGGGCGTGTGGTTGCTGTGTGTGGTCATCCTCTCGCTGTCGGCTCTATCCGTCCGCGGGCAGGAAGCTCCTCGCGCCGCCGAGTCACCTGAGGCGAAAACTGAACCCGACGAACTGGTTGAGTTGCGTGACCACTACCAGCACGGTCGTTATGCCGAGGCTCTGGAGGAATTCGAAAAGGTTCCCGCGGATCTCGCCAACGCCCCCGGCTTCGTTCTCTTGCGCAGTCGCTGTTTGGAAGCCCAGGGAGATCTGGAGCCGGCGGCAAAACTGGTTGCTGACGCGGTCGCGAAAAACCCCAACCACGCGGGATTGCTCGGTCGGTTCTCGGAACTGCAATTCGAACAAGGGCGGTATGATGAGTGTCAGAAGTCGATTAACCAGGCGTTGGAGATCGACGACGACCAGCCACACTCCCGGGCGGTGCTGGTCGACCTGCTGCTGGCGACCGGCAAATCCCACCCGGCGGAGGAAGCGTCACGCTGGTTCATCGATTTTTACAATCGCAAACAGCCGGAAGACGCGGAAACGCTGGTTGTTGTCGCGCGGGGTGTGAAGCTGTTCGCGCTGTGGCATCCCAAGTCGCAGAACCTGAACATGATTGTCAACACGCTCTGCCCGGACGCGGTCAAGGCAGACCCCATGTGTTGGCAGGCGCACGCCGTCGCGGGTGGGTTGCTGCTCGACAAATACAATCGCGGTCAGGGACTGCCGGAGTTGAAGAAGGCCCTGACGATCAACCCCCAGGCCGCAACGGTTTACGCCCGCCTCGCCGAGGGGGCGATCGACGAGCGCGATAACGCCGAAGCGCAACATCTGGTAGTGCGCGCCCTCGAAATCAACCCGAATTGCCCCCCGGCACTTCTGTCTCTCTTTGACCTCCAATTCGAAGGAGGAGAGACAGCCGCCGCAGGGGAGACACTCCAGAAACTTGCCAACATCAATCCACACAACGAACTGCTGTTGGCCCGCCGCGCGCTGTTGTCCATTCATGCGGATGGCATTCCCACCGACGCGGAACTGACGGCCCTCTTCCCCCGGCTGGAGGCCGAAGAACCGATTGGCGAACGCTGTTATCGGCAGGCCGCTCTCGCCCTCCCCAGTCTCCCCGGTCCCCGGTCATCACTCGGTCTGCTGAGCATGCGGACCGGCAAACTCGACGATGCACGCAAGATTCTGGACGAGGCGTTCAATGCCGACCCGTTCCATGTGCGGGTCAGCAACATGCGCAAAGTGGTCAAGCTGCTCGATGGCTACGAAACGCTGGAAACCGAGCATTTCCGCATTCGTTACGATTCGGTCGCCGACCGAATGCTGGCGCACTACATGTCGGAGTTTCTGGAAGAGCAATATCAACCGCTAGTCAAACAGTTCCGCTACGAACCCGCCGACAAGACCCAGTTCGAGATCTTCCACCGGGCCAAGGGAGTGTCGGCCCATCAGTGGTTCAGCGCCCGTCTGGTCGGCCTCCCCTGGATCCAGACCATTGGCGCGTCAACTGGCATGATCGTGGCGCTGTCGTCCCCCACGGCGGGGGACCGGCCCTACAACTGGGCGCGGGTCGCCCGGCATGAGTTCGTCCATATCCTCACGTTGCAGGGGACAAAGTTCAACATTCCGCACTGGTACACCGAAGCACTGGCGGTTCTCTCGGAAGAGACGCCCCGTCCCGAGTTGTGGAATGAAATGTTGCGTGAACGTGTCCCCAAAGGACAGTTGTTGAATCTCGACACGCTGAACCAGGGGTTCACGCGGGCGAAGAATCAAAACGACTGGAACTTCGCCTACTGTCAGGCCCGGCTGTACGCCGAGTATTTGAAAGAACGCTTTGGCGAAGACGCCACCAGCCAACTGCTCGAAGCGTATCGCGAAGGGAAGACGACCACGCAGGCGCTGGAGCAGGTGTTTCAGATTCAACAACCGGTGTTTGAGCAGGGATATCGCGATTACCTCGACCGCGTCGTCGCGCAATTGAAGGGAGAAGTTCCTGAAGAGCAGGGAACGAACCTGCCTCAGGCCGAAAAGGCGTATCGCGAACAGCCCGAAGACCCGGCCCGCGCCGCCCATTACGCGCTGGCGCTCCTGAATGTGAATAAGCGCAAAGAAGCCCGGCGGATCGCGTCGGCAGTGTTGCAGGACCACCCGCGTGATCCAGCCGCCTCGCTGGTTCTGGCTCGGCTGGCGCTGCGTGCCGAGGATGTGGAACAGGCCGAAAAACTGCTGGATGGCGCGCTCGATCCCCAGCGCCCGAATCCGCGAATTTTGGAATTGAGGGCCGAGGTCCACCTGGGTCAAAAGGAGTACGCGCAGGCGGCGGCTCTGTATGAACTGGGACTCAAGCAGGCCCCGTTGCATGTGCCATGGCAGAAGGGACTGGCGACCGCGCTGTTGCGCGCCAAGGACTTTCAGAAGCTCAAGCCGGTGCTGGAGCAACTGGCGATTTACGACGGAGATGACGCACCCGTCCGTCGCAAGCGGGCCGAGCTGGCGTTACTGGATAAGGATTACGAACTCGCGTTGAAATACGGGGCGCTGGCGCTTCAGATCGACGTGATGAACGCCGACACTCATGAGATCATCGCCCGCGCGTACGCCGCCCTGGGGCGGAAGGCGGAAGCGGTGAAAGAGTGGGAACGGGCGACGGAGTGCAAGCCGAAAGATGGCGAACTGGTTGTGGAACTGGCTCGGGCGCTGGCGGCTGACGGCCGCAAGCCCGAGGCGCTCGACCGGTTGAAGAAACTTCTGGCCGACGACGCGAAGAACGAGCCAGCCGCGAAACTGCTGAAGGAACTCGACACGCCATGACCCCACCCGTCGCTGACCCACAACCCATGACCCTGGCCGACCTGCAGACTCTGATTCGGCAGATGTATTCGTCGAAAGACGAAGCCCGCGGGGTCGACGGGACGTTTATGTGGCTGATGGAGGAGGTGGGGGAACTGGCGGCGGCCCTGAGGGAGGGGACCAAACAGGAACAGGCTTTGGAATTCGCCGACGACCTCGCTTGGCTGGCGACCATCGCCAACGTGGCGGGAATCGACCTGCAGGCGGCCGTCCAGGAAAAATACGGCCGCGGCTGCCCGGGCTGCGGGCAGTTTGTTTGCGTGTGTGACGTCAGTGAGAAGCCGTAGCGGGAGCGAACTCTGCTGAGGAGCAAC
>JAPLOC010001274.1 GCA_026692825.1 Planctomycetota bacterium
GTTGGCCGCGGAATTTCATCGATCACTTCATCCTCGCCCGACTCGAAGCCGACGGTCTGACCCCGTCCCTCGAGGCGGACAAATCCACCCTCGTGCGGCGGGTCTACCTCGACCTGCTGGGCTTCCCCCCCTCTCCGGAAGAAGCCGACGCGTTTGTGAATGACACGCGACCCGACGCCTACGACAAGCTGCTCGATCGGCTGTTCGAGTCGCCCCATTATGGCGAACGCTGGGCGCGAAGGTGGCTCGACCTGGCCCGCTACGCCGACACCAATGGCTACGAAAAAGACCGCCAGCGGTCGATGTGGCCCTGGCGCGACTGGGTCATCAACGCCCTCAACGCCGACCTGCCGTTCGATCAGTTCACGATCGACCAGTTGGCGGGAGACATGCTCCCCAACGCGACCGCGGCCCAAAAAGTCGCCACCGGCTTCCATCGCAACACCATGCTGAACGAGGAAGGGGGGATCGACCCGCTGGAGTTCCGGTTCTATGCGATGAACGATCGCATGGCGACCACCGGTACCGCGTGGCTGGGACTGACACTGATGTGCGCTCAATGCCACAATCACAAAGAACCGGTGATGGATGTCCCCGATGCGGCGCTGCTTGCACGTCGTGCCGAGATCGACGCCCGCGTCACCTCCCTGACCGCTGACCTCCCGTCCCGCTTCCCCGCCGCCGGTGAATTCGAATTCGGCGTGATCCCCCCAACCCGGGTCACCTCCTCGGGCGGGGCGCAAAGCGAGACGCTCGACGACGGCTCGGTTCGCATGGGTGGCCCGAATCCAGAACGAGACGCGTACGACGTCGCGTTCGATCATCCGGGAGGAGAAATCGCCGCCCTGCGACTCGAAGTCATCGCCGACTCCAAACTCCCCAGCCAGGGACCGGGTCGCACCGCGCATGGCAATTTCGTGTTGAGCGAACTGTCGGCGACCGTTCTCGTCGAAGGTGCCCCCGCCGCGACTGTGGTGAAACTCACCGCTCCGACTGCCGACTTTTCCCAGGAGGGGTTCCCCATCGCCAGCGCGATCGACGGCAAAGCCGACACCGGGTGGGCGATACATGGACCGGGGAAATGGAACGTCACCCGGACCGCCACGTTTCAGCTCGATCCCCCCGTCAGCGCGCCGAAAGGGGCGTCATGGACGCTGCGTCTCGACCAGCAGCATGGAACCAGCCATACCATCGGCCGGTTTCGCATCAGTCTGGGATCGGCCAACCGCGATGACCGCCCCCTTGCGGAACGACGTAAGGCGAATCTCGATCGCAAGCTCGCGGAGTGGGTTGAGAGTGAATCGAAACGGGTCGCGAAGTGGAGCTTGCTCGAACCGCTGTCGGCGAAGGCCAACCTCCCACTGTTGACGATTTTGCCCGATCATTCGATTCGCGCCAGCAGCGACATGACCAAGCGCGACTTGTATGACATTGTCTACCGGTCCCCCGTGTCGAAGATCACCGCGATCCGTCTGGAGGCAATCCCCGACGATGCCTTCCCCAGCCGGGGGCCGGGTCGGGTGTACTATGAAGGCCCGTTTGGCGACTTCTATCTCAGTCAGTTCCTGCTGTCGCGGCCCGATGCGAAGGGAGAGCCCGGACCGCCGATCAAACTCGCGGGAGCGGTCGATTCGTTTCACGAAGGGAATAACAAGGCGGCCGGCGCGATTGATGACGATCCGCTGACTGGCTGGTCGATCAACGGTGGCCAGGGTTCCATGCACGCGGCGATCTTCTCTCTGGCCGAGCCTTGGGAAACTGCCGGCACGCTGCACCTGCGGATGATCTTCGAGAAGTACTACGCGGCGGGTCTGGGCCGATTTCGCGTCTGGGTGACCGACGACCCGAGGCAAGTGGAGGCGACCGGATTGCCTATTGAAGTCGAGGGGGCGCTCTTGACCCCCGCCGAAGCCCGCACGCCCGAACAAAATGCCGCGCTGCTTAGGGAATTCGCCCAGCGGAGTCCTGAACTGGCAAGTGCCCGGCAGGAGATTCGGCAGTTGCGTGATTCCAGGCCCGCGCTGGCGACCACTCTGGTTATGACCGAGCGCCCCGCGAACGAGCCTCGACCGACGTTTCTGCACCGTCGGGGTGAGTTTCTGCAACCGCTGGAACAGGTGCCGGCGGTGGTGCCTGCGTTTCTGCCGACGATCCCGGCGGACGCCCGGCGCGACCGGCTGACATTCGCCCGCTGGCTGGTGTCGGGGAACAACCCCCTCACGGGACGGGTGGTGATCAATCGCCACTGGGGGGCGATTTTCGGCCGCGGGCTGGTGCGAACGGTCGAAGACTTCGGCTTCCAGGGAGAGTCCCCCTCGCACCCCGAACTGCTTGACTGGTTGGCGGTGGAATTCGTGCGCAAAGGCTGGTCACTGAAGGCGATGCACAGGCTGATGGTGTCGAGCGCGACCTACCGCCAATCGTCAGCGGCGAATGCTGAACTGTTGGCGCGCGATCCACAAAACAAACTGCTCGCCCGCGGACCCCGGTTCCGGCTTGAGGCGGAACTGGTGCGCGACACCATGCTCAAGATCGGCGGATTGCTGTCGGATAAAGTGGGTGGCCCCAGTGTCTTCCCGCCGCAACCCCCCGGGGTGACTTCAGAAGGCTCGTACGGCGGGCTGGCGTGGAATGTCAGCACCGGTCCCGATCGCTACCGCCGGGGGCTGTATACGTTTTCGAAACGAACCGCCCCGTTCGCAATGTTCAGCACGTTCGATTCCCCCAGTGGTGAAGCGTGCGTCGCCCGGCGGGAAGTGTCGAACACCCCGCTGCAGGCGTTGACGTTGTTGAATGATCCAGTGGCGGTTGAGTCGGCGCAGGCGCTGGGGACAGCGATCGCCAACCGGTCGGGCGATCCACCCGCTCGTGCCGCGTACCTCTTCCGCCGCTGTCTCGTTCGACCGCCAACGGCCGACGAATTGACGCTGGTCGTCACGTTTTACGAACGGCAGAAAGGGAAGCTGAAGCCGGAAGAGAGTGGGAAGATCGCCGGCCCGGGTGACGGGGACGCGGTCGACCGCGCCGCCTGGACACTGACGGCCCGCGCTTTGCTGAATCTCGATGAGACGATCACGCGTTAGCCGATTGACCTTGAGACGACCAAATCACGCGGGTTCAGGGAGCTGACGCTGCCCCGCTCGCCAGGGAGAATTTGATGATGATCACCGATCCAGAGTTTGCTCAAGACGTCACCCGCAGGCATTTCTTCAAGGAGTGTGGTGTGGGTGTGGGAAAGGTCGCGCTGGCTTCGTTGCTGATGCAGCGGGCGGCGGGTGCCGCCGGGGGTTCGCCAGTGGTTGGCACCAATCCCATGGCCCCCAAATCGCCGCACTATCCCGCGCGTGCCAAGGCGGTGATTCACCTGT
>JAPLOC010001275.1 GCA_026692825.1 Planctomycetota bacterium
GACATTCATTGAGCGACCCCTTGCCGGCTCGCCCGGCAGGTGAAGGAGATCGGTGGCTAACATGACACGCCTCGATTGAGGCTCAGACCCCTGCCACGTCCTGTGGCAGGTGAATCAGATCGGCGCTCAGGTACTGCGATTGACGCGGATGGTGCAGCCGACTGAACGCAACGCACATTTTAAGGATTCGGATGGCGGAGATGCGAACCAATACCATCAACACGCACCTGAGCGCAGGTCTGATTCACCTGCCGGGCAAGCCGGCCAGGGGTCTGCGCCCAGTACGGGCACCCGAGTTAGCCTCCGATCTCATTCACCTGCCCCGCAAGGGGGCAGGGGTCTCGAGCGGGAAATGTCGCAATTCATGCCGTGTTCGGTAATTCAGACAATTCGGCAGACCTGCCCGCCCGGCAGACGTTTCACCAGTCGCCGCATCTCCAGCACCGTCAGAGTCGACAGGACTCGTGAGGCGTCGAGGTCGGCTTTGCGGAGAATCTCGTCTACGGGGACCGGGTCGATCGTCACCAGATTTAGCACCCGCCGCTCCTGATCGTCCAGAACCAGTTCGCGTGGCGTGAGAATCGTCGTGTCAATCGCGGTCGCGACCGGTGCCATCAAGGGACCCAGCGCCTGCAGGATATCGTTCGGATCACGGACCAGAATTGCGCCATCCCGCAAAATGTCGTGGCAGCCGGCGCTCGCCAGACTGTCGATTCGACCCGGGACGGCGAAGACGTCACGCCCTTGTTCGTTCGCATGCCGCACGGTGTGCAGCGCTCCGGAATTCCGGTTCGCCTCAACGACAATCACCCCCAGCGACAGGCCGCTGATGATGCGGTTCCGTTGCGGAAACAGCCCGGGAAGCGGCGGCTGATGAAAGCGGTTTTCGGTGAGAACCGCGCCGTTCTGCGCCACTTCCTGCGCCAGCTCGGCATGTTCCGGCGGATAAATCTCATGCAGTCCCGTCCCCAAAACGGCGATGGTTCGTCCTCCCGCCGCCAACGCCCCCTGATGCGCCGCCGCGTCGATGCCCCGCGCCAAACCACTCACAATGGTCAGTCCCGCGCGGGCCAGTGCCCCCGCCAGACGCTCGGCCACCTGCCGACCATAGAGTGTGCAACGCCGGGAACCAACGATCGCGACCGCCAGTTGGTCCTGCGGCCGAAACGACCCCTGGCAATACAACACCGGGGGAGGGTCGGCGATTTCCTCCAGGGATTTCGGATATTCGGGCGTTCCCCGCCGGTAGAGCGTGACTCCCTTCTCCCGACACAATTCGAGTTCCTTCTCGGGGCCGCGCGAGTGCCTTGCCGCGATGAGCGAGGCGGCCAGTTTCGGGCCGATTCCGTCGACCGCCAGCAGTTCTTCCCGCTCAGCGGCGAAAATCGCCTCCACCGTTCCGAAATGTTCGAGCAAAACCTGTTGGGTGCGCGGACCGATGCCATCGATCAAATTGAGCCGGAGCGCGGCAAGCAGGTCGGCATCCGGGCTAGTTGCGCGGGGCGCGGGTTCAGGATTCTCGGGGATGGGTTGATTCAATGGATGGCCCCCGGCACAACTACGCTTTACGAATGAAGTCGGCCGCGTAACTCCGCACGCTGCGACCGTTGAGGACATGGACCAGCCGCAGTTGCGAAATTATCTCCTGACTGAAATGCGACAGCGGGACGTGCAGCAGTTTCTTGCCGTACTTCCGGGCGAGCTGTCGGAAACCGGGTCCGGGGGGACTCTCGCTGAGGATGGCGATATGTTTGTGTTCGCTGTGAAGGCAGCCGGCCGCGACCAGGCGTTCTTCCAGGGTGTCGGTAAAGTTGAGCCGACGGTCGGTCCAGATGTCGTCGATGGGGCGGGGGGGAAAGAGAAACATCGCCCCGCCATAAGTCGCGAGCGCGATCCCCGGGCCAACCATTTCCTTCGAGAAGTCGGTGGCGAAGAGCGCCAGGGTCGATTCGTCGTGATGTTCCGCGTGCCAGGTGACCCGCCACGGATAGTCGCGGGGGTCGGCTGGCGAGTCGAACAACATGATCACGCAGTCGAGCGAGCCGCGCGTGGGAGGCATCACCTTCACGTACAGGTCACCGGTGTGCCAGTTGCGAAGCGTTTCGCGCAGATCGAGACCGTCACGCAGGCTGGTGGTGAATTTCTCGGTCCGGGCCAGATCCAGCCCCAGCAACTGCCGGGCTTTGTCTTTGACATGCGTCCGGAATTTCTCAATCGCCACGTCCTCGGGCGGCCAACTGCAATGCGAATAAGGATTCCAGCGCGTTCGCCATTCGTCCTGACGAACCCGGTTGGGCTGCCGCTTCAGTTGCAGCGTACGCCAGGTCACCGCGGGGCCTTCGAGCCGGCTTTTGAGTTCGAGAACCGTCCCGTCGTCCAGCCTCCCGCGCCCGACTCCCAATGCGATCGTGGGATGATCCCCGACAGCGGGAAACGGGTAGTTCCGGGAGACTTCCGCGAGCGAGGCGGCGAACTGGTCTCCGCCAATCTGCTGCGCACCGACGATCAACGTGTACAGATCGGGTGTCATCCGGCGTTCGATCAACGCCAGATTCCGCACGTAACGCAGATAGAGCGCCATCCGCTGCGGCGAGAGTTTGCGGGCACGTCGGCCGTGGCTCGCCCGGTCGTGATCGCGGGCGGCCAACAGCAATTCCTTGACGCCGTCCACCGAGAGATTTTCGTCGTCATCCAGCTCGGCTCGGGCCCGCTCGTACAGCCCCGTGATGTAGGGCAACTCCCCCAGCAGGAACAACAGCGTGTTGGGAGCCGGGTTCAAGCGTTCGGTCGGTTCGACTTCTTCGTCGTCGAGGGCCGGCGTCTGGGCGTCGTAGGCTTCCTTCAACCACGGCCAGTCGGTGAACGAACACAGGAAGAGAATCGAGCGGTATTTGCGTTCGAGATCGCGCAACCGCCGGGCCATGGTCTGAATGCGGTCGACCGCCTGTTTCGATGTCGGGCGGGGAGTGACCGGCAGGACCGCGGCGGCGAACTTCTCAAGACCGGTCTGCTTCAGCGCATACGGGTCGGGAAGGATTTGTGAACGGGGTTCAAAGTGAGCCGTCTCCAGATCGATGAACCGCCGGGGAATGCGCTCATCGAGCGCCAGGCGCAACGCGGCGATCACCGGTTGACACGGATCGATGGGAACATAGCTCGCGGCGGGGTTTTGCTGTTCCGACTCACGCGCATCCGATTCGGGAGTCCACTCTTCCACCGAAAATCGGCTGTATTCCCGCTGAATCACCACCCCCACGGCCGACAGGTCGGCGACCGCCCGTTCCACATCGGACTGAAACGACTCGGGAAGCGGAATCGCCAGGCAGTCGAACGACTCGGCGAGCATCCGCCGACGGACTTCAATCGCGAAATCCCCCGAGCCGTGGATCACGGGGAGCGCGGTGATCCGCGGACTGAACCGCAGCAATGTCGCTTCGCTACCACTCATGTCTCGTCGTCGTCTTCCTCGTCATCGTCGTCTTCGAGATTGTCGGGATGCAGCGGATCGTCGGGATTGAAGAAGAAGTCTCCCAGGCCCATCGGAACGGCGGAACCACCCAGCGTGCGCGACTTGCGGCGGGCGAGTTCATCGAGATTGAGCGCCTCGTCCCCGAGGCAGCGCATGACCGCCTCGCGCCAGGCGACGTCTTTGGCGACGGGATGCGTCGGATCCTGGGCGATGCGTTTGAGCGCGTACCGCAGAATCGAGAGTCCGTCCCGTGTGGAGAAGTCCAGTTTGAGCGCGTGGGCCGCCTGCAGAAATTCCACCGTCAGGTTCAGCATCTCGGCTTCCGCGAACGGAAGATGGTATTTCAAAATCGACAGTTCGTCCTGCCGGGCGGGGTAGCCGACTGCCAACGTCGGTTGCAGTCGACTCAGAATGTAATCGGGAACTTCGAAGGTCGATTCGTCGTCATTCATGGTGACGGCACAGCGGAAGTCGGGATGAGCCGGTATGGTGATTCCCGCCACGATCGATTCGACATACCGGCGATGGTCGAGGAGCGGAGCCAGACTGGCCCACGACTTCTCGTTCATGCGGTTTCCCTCGTCGAGAATGCAGACGCCCCCCCGAATCATCGCGGTCACCAGCGACGACGCGTGGTAAATGATCTTCCCGCTCTCGGCGAGCACGGGAGTGATCAGCAGATCTTCCGGTCGGGTGTCGGAGGTGCATTGGTAGATGTAGAGCGGCTGCTTGCGCACCTGAGCCGCCGCCATCCCCAGCGTCGTTTTACCGATGCCCGGCATTCCGACAATGCGCGGACTGAGGGGGCGGTCACGCGGATCGACCACCAGCCAGCACGCGAGCAGTTGTTTCAGGATCTCGCGTTGCCCAATCCACTCGCCGGGCGACGTGTCGGGCTTCCCGAGAAAGACCCGGATCCCGTCAATTTCCACAAACTCAGCCATTTCGTCTCGACTCAAAGTCCCAAGGGCGGTTCAATAGCACCCTTTGAATGCGCCAGGTAGACGGATGATTCTACCAGACCCGATTCCCAACGGACAGCACGACCTATGGAAGATCCGATTCAGGCGACCGACCCGGTCTCGGCCCCCCTCGACATTTTTCCCCCGCCGTCCGGGGGGAAGGCGGCGAAAACCCGCCGGGTCTGGCTTGAGGAAGACCGCCTGCTGCTGGAAGGCCCCCGTTCACGCTTCGCCGAGCTGATGCGGGCCTTGCGGATCTTCAAAGAATTCATCGTCGGCTTTCGCCAGTTCCACTTTCTTGGTCCTTGTGTGACCGTGTTCGGGTCGGCACGATTTCCCGAAACGCATCCGTACTACCAGCTCGCGCGAACGGCGGGGGCCGAGATCGCAAAAATGGGGTTCAACGTGATGACCGGGGGAGGGCCGGGAATCATGGAGGCGGCCAACCGCGGCGCGAAGGACGCTGGCGGGAAGTCGATCGGCTGCAATATCGTGTTGCCCA
>JAPLOC010001276.1 GCA_026692825.1 Planctomycetota bacterium
CATCTGTGGCGCAATACTTCCCCAGCAGGTATTCGAGCACGAAGACCGGCACGTTGGCCCCGACCTTCACCTTGCGGACGAGGTCCTTTCGCACGACCTTCCCGGCGAAAACCGAGGTGGATTTGGCATCGAGGGCGGTGGGAACGATGTTCGTTGTCATAGAGTGGTCCGACGAGTCTTCGTGAAATTCTACCCCACCGGAATCAGCCGGCCTCGCGCGTCATGTTCCCGGAAACCGATCACGCACCACGGGCTACATCGAAATCACCGCCTCGATCCCCTCCAGCTTCGCCAGTTCGGCCCCGCTCCGGGCGTCGAGGAGCACGACGGCGACCGTCTTCTGCGATATTTCCTCCGTCACCATCATCGTCATCGTATTTGGCTCGATGCGATTCGGGTGCTGCCCGGCGACTTTCAGCCGGGCTTCACCGGTCGCGTCTTCGTAGCCGTACGACGCGCTGACGGCGGTTGAGACGACCTTGCGGCCGGCTCGAATCTCCACCCTCACCGTCGGAGGCTCGAAACCGAACAGGCTCGACTCTGTCTGGGTTCCTCCAATCTGGACGGAAAAGAACCGTGTCGTCAGTTTCGCGGCACCGGGAGTTAGTGTCCAGTGGATCCCTGTCGTTCCAGTCGCCGCACGGGCCCGCGCCGTCAGCGACAGCACGGGCACGACCAACTCCTGGGGCGACAGCCCGCCATGAAAGTACGCCACGTTGCCGCCAGCCACCTTGAAGATCGCGAGATCGCTGGGGGTCGCCAGGTCGAATTCGCTGTCGATTCCGAACGACTTCAGCGGTGCCCGAACATAAGAGGGCGAAGTCGCCCCGCCGACCCCGACCCACACCCGCCGATGCAGGTCGGCCGTCTGCCCGCCCGGCGGATCGATCTTCATCTCGTCGCCGAGTTCGTCGGCGAACAGATATCCATGGTCTGCCGCCAGCACCACCTGGGAAATGCCGCTGTCGGCCAGCACCCGTACGGCTCGCCGCAGGTGACCCAAGACGCTGTCCATCTGCAGGCGCGCCAACTTGGTGTCGGTTTCACCCAGTTCGTCGATCTCCTGCGAAGTCACCAGCACCAGTCCCGCGCCGGCGATTCCTTCTTTCACTTTCTTCGAAGGCTTGGGCAGCAGATCATCGAGTTTGCAGTCGAAGACCGGCACACCGGCAGTCTCCTTCAGGAAGGCCACCCGGTCTTTGCGGTCTTTCACGACCTTGCCGCCAATCTCCAGCGCGAGCTTGCCGCCGCCGGTTGAGACGACGCGGGCCCCCGACTGGGCTCCGGGCAACAGCGCCGCCATGCCAATCTCGGTAATCGTGGGTGCCGTGGCGATGCCGGGTCGCAAATCAATTTCGAAATCTTCGTCCAGCAATCGGGCGAGTTCGCGGGCCATTTCGAAACGCAAGGCGTCGACCCAGACATAGGCCACCGGCCCGTGCGACAGCCTCGGCTTCACATGGGTCTCGTAGAACCCTGTCTGGCAGGGCAGTCCGGGCAACGGTTTCCCCGATTGGTGCCAGTTCGCCAGAAATTGCCGTGCCAGCATCGAAGCGACCTCGGTGTGCCGCTGCTCGGCCTTCGCGATCAGTTTTTCCAGCCCCTCATGTTCCGACTCGCCCGTCCCGGCGGCTCCCAAAAAGTCAAAGTTGTACTTGCGGCTTTCGAGATGTCGATGGTGAGTATCGAGCAGGCACCAAGGCGAATCGCCTGTCGCATACGACTTCAGCAGGGCCGCCGCGCGCGCACCCAGTTCTTTCGAGCCAGGTTTGGGCAGACTTTTGATTTCACTCTCAACACGCAGGGCTTCAAGCAACACTTCACCGGCAGCCGCGATCAGCGCCCAGCGTGCCTGAATCATCGGCACCTGCTCGGCCCAAAACCCCGAGAGCTTCTGCTGCGCCACCCGCAACGCTTCGCCCGAAGGACGTTCCAGAAACTCGCGCTCCACATCGCGCAACGCTGCCATCTCCACTTTCTTCAGCGGAGCATTACGCATCACCCGCGACGGCGCATTACCCCCCGCCCAGGCTCCACTGACAACGGACCACTGACCACTGACCACCTCGACCTTCCCCGCGGCCGCCAGATAACTCCCACTCACCTCCCGGCTGTTGCGCCACGCTCGGGCCAGCCGAACACACGCCTCGACACCCCCCGGCGAATCGGCGCCGCGCATCGACGCCAGTACGCTCGGCACGTCTTCGCCCAGGCAGTCGAGCAGATCGGTCAGCAGCACATGCCGGGTGAGCCGGGTGCGGAATTCGGTCAGCCAACCCGCAACGTCTCCCTCACTGGGAGGTTTCGCGTGCACGTCAAACTCGAACGTCGCCTGCAACAGCCGCGAAAGATTCGCCTGGGCCTGTTTCTTGACCACCTCGGCATCGAACCGATCGTCGTGCAAGAACGCCAGGGCGACTTCCTGCGGGTTGACGGTGCCGAAGATCATCAGCGACATCACTCCAAGCGCTTCCGTTCCCTTCGTGGCCAGCGCATCGAGATCGGCCAGGCTCAGTTTGCCGGCTTCGACCTGCTTTTCGATCTCGGCAACCTGGTCTTCACCCAGAATCGGGCGCAGGGCGTTGCGGGCGACGACCGAGAGCCGGGTGTTGCAGGCGGGAGGCTGCTGGCGGGGCTGCATTACGACGCCCGCACAGTCGAGTTCGATTAGGGCGCTGTCGGTTTCGGTTCGTTCGAGGGGGACATAGACGACCAGTTGCGGGGGTTGCAGGGCGTTGAGGAGGGGGTCGATTTGTTTTCGGAGGTCGAGGAAGCTTCCGGTGTAGAGGGTGGTCTGTGGTGGGTTGTCAGTTGGCAGTGGTCCGTTGTCAGTGGAGGCGACTAATCGCGTTGCCAGGTTGGGGGCAATGGATTCGTACACGCGTTCGGGGTCGTACCAGACGACGAGGCCCCGGTCGGCGACTTGGCGGGCGATTTGACGGGTGAGGAATTCGGAGACGACGCCCATGGCGGGAAATTCAACTCCAGGTGCGCTTGACGCCATATTGATCGAAGATCGCATCGGCGCTAATGATAGTGATTCCTTCGACCAGCGATTGCGCGGCCAATAGACGGTCGAAGGGATCGCGATGATGGAAAGGAAGCCCCGACTGTCGGTCTGCGTGATCCAATGTGATTGGCAAGACGACCAGCCCGAGTGCCGCGATTGCCTTGTTCAGAAACTCACGGAACGGCAAGGAAAGCGTCAGCTTTCCCAAAGCGATCTTGATCGACAATTCCCACATTGTACCGGCACTGATGACCATTTCATTTGCCGGATCTTGCAATGTTCGAATCGCTGTGACACTGAGCTTCGACGGATCGTCCAGTGCCCAGATCAAGATATGAGAGTCGAGCAGCACTCTCATTCCATGTACTCCTTGAAATCCTCCAGTGGTGCGTCAAAATCCGGTGCCATGGAGAGTACCACGCCCTTGAGCGTACCCAGTTGCCGGGGCTTCGGTACCGGAGGTGCAGGCGTCCAAACGAGCCGGGCGACAGGCCGGTCGTTTTCAGTAATCAACACTTCCTCTCCCGAGCCGAGTCGATGGATCAAGTCGGACAGAGTGGCTTGGGCTTCTTGAATCGTCACCGTCGTCATTGGATCGTTCTCCGTAGCGATATTCTAGCGATGGGATAGACCCTGCGAATCAGCATCGCGATCGATTCCGGAAGTTCATCAAAAAATACCTCGGTTCCGTGGACCCGGTTGGGGCCGAACAACCCGGCGTAGTGCAGGTCGCCCAATGGGCTGACGCTGACCGACAAAGTTCTGCGACGCGAGTGATGCCACTCCAGCGCCAATTGCCCGTCTGGCTCGGCACCAATCGACGGGGGAGGAAAACAGAGTGGCAATGATTCCAGCAGTCGATAGGTGGTGCGCAACGTCTCTTGCGACACGGGCGCCGCTCCATAACCATCCCAGTCGGGCTCGCGGCAGTCTCCAGCAACCGTCGCCAGTTCTTCGAAGACATCGGCATCGAGACCCAGGGTGCGCGA
>JAPLOC010001277.1:0-3727 GCA_026692825.1 Planctomycetota bacterium
AAGAGTTCCGCGACGGGGTCCACTTCAATGGCAAAGGACAGCGGGCACACGGCAAACTGTGGGCCGACCGCGCGGGAGAGGTGATTGAGCGGGAGTTGGGGGACAAGTCGAAGTGATTCCAGGGCTTCCTTTGCCCGCCAGGACATCGAACTTGAATTCCTGTTTCGCTGTAATGCGCAGGTTATGGCTGTCGGTCCCGGCCTGGCTACTCGCGGGCGGGACTCTCTTTGGGAGCCTGTTGCTGTTTCTGCTGGCGACACAAGTTCGCTACCGTTTGGTTATTTTCGGATTGATTCTCGCCACGAGCGTTTGTTTTCCCTGTGTGATCTGGTATTGGCGGGGAGCGAAATTCGCGGCCAGGTTTGCCTTCGCGGCGACTTCACTCTTGGGACTCTGCGTGGGAGCTTACTTTCGAGCGGGACTCTATCCCGAACAGTTGCCACGCGAAGGAAATCGGATCCTATCCGCGCTCGAGAATTATCGAACTCAATACGGAGGGTATCCGCCAAGTTTGGAAGCCGCTGGAATCCATCCGCGATGGACTCGTTTTGGTGAGTGGATCTATCGGAGTGATAGGCCCTGGCAGGCGTTTCATCTGGAGATCGGGGATTACGGCGAAGATCAGTTCGTTCTATTCAGGAGTTCCGACGAATCAAGGTGGAACTGGGACCGATGAACCTACGTCCCTTCGGGATTGTGTCTGGCCTCGAAAATCCCAATAAGAAAGTCCATGGCCCAAGGAAAATCGGCGGAGAGTTCGCTATGCTGCGTTCCGCGCCGATGAGTCGCTGATTCACGGCGTCAATGAAACCAGCCGGAGTCCGCATAGATGACAGCCGCCGTGAATGTGCCTGCCGTCGGTCCATTGTCACGCAACGGACGGTACCTCGTTCTGTCCGCGGCATTCTTGGGCTGGCTGTTTTCCGGTGTTCAGATGTCGCTGATGAATCTCGCGTCGCGCTCCGCGACCGAGGACTTTATCCGAGCGAACCAATTACCACTGATCCCGGCCACCGGCGATTCTCAGTCCGAGCCAACTTTGGCCGATGAAGCCGCTGTGAAGCGGACGTTATCCCGTGAGTCGCCCCGATGGTTTTCGTACTACAACAGCGCGTTCCTGCTGGGGGCGGCGTTGGGCGGGTTGACGTTTGGTTGGCTGGGAGATCGGGCGGGCCGGGTGCGCTCGATGGGGATCAGCATTCTGTGGTACTCGCTCTTCGCCGGCCTGGGGTATGTCACGCGGTCGCCGGAACAGCTCTTGTGTCTGCGATTCGCCTCGGCGATGGGAGTGGGAGGGATGTGGCCGACCGGGGTCGCGCTGGCAGCCGAAGCGTGGGACGACGTCTCGCGGCCCATGCTCTCGGGACTGATTGGAACGGCAGCGAATGTGGGAATTGTGCTGATGGGGATCGTGGGGTACGTGACTCCGATCACGATGTCTTCGTGGCGGTGGATCATGCTCGTCGCGGCGGCACCGGTGATTCTGGGTGTCTTTGTGTTGGTGTTTGTTCCCGAATCCCCCACCTGGTTGGCCGCCCGCGAGAAACGCCGCTCGACGGGTGATTCCCCGCGAATTCTGCGGGATCTATTTCGCCCGCCGCTGTTGAAACTAACACTGTTGGGGATCGCACTCGGGGCGATTCCCCTCCTCGGCGGCTGGGGAGTGACCGCTTGGCTGATTCCGTGGTCCGATCAGGTGCTCGGGGCGATCGATCCCAAAGCGAAAGCGTTCACCTCGATCATGCGGGCGGGAGGCGGTTCGATTGGCAGTCTCATCGGTGGCTGGGTCGCCAATCTCTGCGGACGTCGGCTGACCTACTTTCTGATCAGCCTGCTGACGGTAATCACCAGCGAGATCATCTATTTCAACCTGACACCCGACGACGCCCTGTTTTCGACCATGGTGTTTGTGGTCGGGTTCATTTCGACCGTCTTCTTCGGCTGGTTGCCGCTCTATCTCCCTGAGATGTTCCCGACCCATACGCGGGCTTCAGGTTCGGGGATCTCGTTCAATTTCGGCAGAATTCTGACGGCGGTTGGCGTGCTGGGGACCGGGGCGCTGACCGCCTGGTTCGGCGAAGACTACGCGGCGGCCGGCCGGGTGACGAGCCTGATCTACGCCTTCGGAATGCTGGTCATTCTGTTCGCCCCGGACACGTCGAAGCGCAATCTCAAGGACGTGTGACACGACGGTCACCAGGGAACTCGTTGTAGGCGAGACGCTCTGCGGCTCGCCGAATCGCACCGCAGGTGCCGGTCGCAGGTGTCGACCGAACTGCTGAGTGTGGCTCTGAGAGCGCGTACGACGGACAGAAAGAATTGGACAGGATGAAGAGGATGAAAGGGATGAACAGGATGGAGTCCCACGCCATTCCTGCTCACTGGATCAGTGGATGCAATCGAAAAACTCCCAATCCGCACGATCGACAACCGCGTCAGCAGTTCTGTCAATCCACTTCATCCTTCCACGCGAACCACCGTTGCGGCCAATTCCACTTCACCACCTGGCGCGGAACGAGACTACGGAACATCCTGCGGATCGCCATTATGGTCGGGACCGAGCGACAGCAGAAACGGAACCGCCCGTTTGCTCCATTCGTCGGCGTCGGGATAACTGCCAGCGGAGCGTCCAAAGCAGCTCTGCAGCATGTCGGTATTGACGATCCCCGGATTGAGTGGAACGGCAGCCATCCCTTTGGGAAGTTCCTGGGCGAGCGATTGCGTCAGTCCCTCGACCGCCCACTTGCTCGCGCAATAGGGGGCGACCTCCGGCGACGTCGACCGTCCCCAGCCGGAACTGAAATTGACGATCACTCCTTTCTTCTTCGCGACCATCGCCGGGACGAAATACCGAATACAATTCGCTGTTCCAATGATGTTTGCTTCAATCACCCGGCGGAATTCGTCGGGTGGCACCTGCCATAACGGGGCATTGCGGTTGATCAGAGCGGCGTTGTTGATCAGCAGATCGGGGGGACCAAATTCGGCAATCAGACGGTTGGCCCAACCCGACACCTGTTCTTCCAGACTCACATCGACGGGGCTGAAGTCGTGAGGCTTCGCGTGCTGTTTTCGCAGGCTGGTCACGTCGGCGACACTTCGGCCGCACCCCAGAACGGTGTGCCCCAGCTCCACGAATCGATCGCACATCGCCCGCCCCAATCCGCGGGTGACGCCGGTGAGTACGATGATTTTAGGGACGGTGACAGCAGCGCGCGGCATGAAGGGGGCTTTCGTGTGGGCGGGAGGCGGGACAAGGTGGTATAGTCTTAACCCATGAGCGAACCTCAGGATAGCGATCCACTCACCGATTCAAAGTCGACGCCGCCGACCAACGTCCGCTGGCTGGTGCTGGCGTTGGCGTGCGGGACTTCGTTTTTTCTGTACTTGCATCGCTACACCTGGAATTTCATCGCTCCCGAGTTACAGAACACCTATCACTGGACTCCCAGTGAGATTCAGAACGCCTACACCTGCTTCAATTGGACTTACGGTTTCGGTCAGATTCCGAGTGGCGTGCTGATCAATCGGCTTGGACCCCGCGGATTCCTGGCGGCGATTGTCGCCTTGTGGTCTTTGGTCATTCCGCTGCAGGCGGGTGGATCGCGTCTTCTGGTGCCGCTGTCCCGACTCGGCTTGGGGGCCACCCAGGCAGGGTGCTACCCTGGCCTCGCACAAGTCACGGCTCGCTGGTTTCCGCTGCGCTATCGCACCATCGTTCAAAGTC
>JAPLOC010001277.1:3846-10738 GCA_026692825.1 Planctomycetota bacterium
GATCATTCTCGGGGACTCGATTCCCGAAGTGACCACGATGAAAGCGGCGGTGACCAGCGATCGAACAGTGACCGAAAACGTGACGGACGATTCCCCCGCATCACAGCGGCCACTGGGATTTTTGGGATCGATCCGCGCGGCGGTGTCGCGATATTCACCGCTCGGTATGGCGCTGCGATTGCGCAGCGTCTGGATCATCGCCATCATGCAGGCCTTCGTCGCTGGTGTCGACACAATCTACTCGTCGATGCTGGGACTCTACTTCCTGTCGCGGGGGGTGACGCTCGGCAAGGCGGGGATGTTGGCGAGCGTGCCGTTGTTTGGGGGCATGATCGGCGGATTGTGCGCGGCGACTCTCCCCGACTGGATGCTGCGTGTGCTTCCTTCACGCCGGGCGGCTCGTGTCTCGGTGGGACTGGTGGGAAATCTGCTGGCATGTGGAGCGATGCTGGTGATGGTGCGGCAGACCGACGCGACAGCGGCGGCATTCGCGCTGGGGGCTGTCAAATTCTTCGCCGACATGAGCCAGCCCATCGGTTGGGGAAGCTGTACCGATATCGGTGGCACCAAGGGATCGGCCACCGTCTTCGCGATCATGAACACGGGGGGAAACATAGGCGGAGGTCTGTTCCCGTGGCTGTTCGGCATGGTGCTGGAAAAAACTCCACGTGTGGAATTGGCCGACGGCGTCCAGCAGCAGAACTTCGTCCCCCTGCTGACCGTGGCGGCAGCAGTCTACGTGGCCGCCGGCATCTGCTGGCTCTTCATCGACAGCACAAAAACCCTCGATGATGTCGAGCGCGAACTGCGAACCACCGCGCCCTGAGTCTCAACTCCCAACTGACCACTGCCAACGGCCAAAATCCCCCTCCCCTATGCCCCTCACCTACGAATTCGCCGCCCCCCGCCGCATTGTCTTCGGTTCCGGAAAACGCCGGGAGCTGGGGAAACTGGTCGCTGACCTGGGGGACCGGGCGTTTGTCATCGTTGGTTCGCGGACCTTGATGGCCTCGGGTGAGATTGGCGAACTGCTGACGCTGCTGCAAGCCGCTCGGGTCGATGCGATTCTGCTCGATACGATTTCCCGCGAACCCTTGGTGACCGATGTGAACCGAGTCGCCGGTCTGCTGAAACAGCAGGGGCCTCGGGCGGGTGATGTTGTGATCGCGATCGGTGGCGGGTCGGCGATCGATCTGGCCAAAGCGGTCGTGGCGGTGGCGGCTCATCCCGAGTCAGAGGGGATTGTGGACTTTCTGGAAGGGGTGGGAAGAGGTGTCGGCGTCACCCGCGAGACACTTCCCGTGGTGGCTGTCCCAACGACCGCCGGCACCGGTTCGGAAGCGACCCGGAACGCGGTCATCTCGTCGTACGAGCCAACATTCAAAAAGAGCATTCGCAGCGAGCGGCTGCTGCCAAGACTGGTGGTGGTCGATCCTGAACTGGCGCTGTCGCTCCCGCCCGCGGTGACGGCGGCGACGGGAATGGACGCGATCACGCAATTGATCGAAAGCGCGGTCTCGCGTCGACGGGCTCCGATTCCCATGGCGCTGGCGTTGTCAGGACTGACCGGCACGGTCGCCGCCCTGCGAGTCGCGTTTCTGGACGGCTCCAACCTGGCGGCTCGCGAGACCATGGCACATGCGGCACTTCTGTCGGGAATGGCTCTGGCGAATTCGGGACTGGGCCTGGCTCACGGCGTCGCCGCCGCCCTGGGAGTTCACGCCCAAGTGTCGCACGGTCTGGCGTGCGCCGTGATGTTGCCCGTGGCGATGCGATTCAATCTGGCGACGTGCGAAACAGAATTCGCACAGATCGGCGAGGCACTATCCTCTCGCAAATGGCCCACGCGGCAGGCGGCCGCCGAGGCGGGACTGTCGACGATTGACGAGTTGCTTATCGACTTGCGGATTCCGCGGCGGCTTCGAGAGCTGGGAGTTGTGGAAACGCAGATCGCAGCAATCGCACGAGATTCCAAAGGAAACAGCCTCAGTGGTAACCCGCGCGATGTTTCCGAGGGCGAGTTGTGTGAGCTGCTGAAAGCGATGTGGTAAGGCTCCACTCAACGCGGTGTTGTCTCCCGACCGAGTCGGGAGATCCGAATTTCGAGGGCAGAACAACTGGAGGCTCAAGGGTGGAAGATCGGCTACTGGAACTGATGGCAGCGCGTCACGGACACTTCGAGTTTGAGTCGGGGCACCATGGAGAGCTGTGGCTCGATATTCCGCGACTCTTTGTTCGCCCGGAACAACTCCGTCCGTTCGCGATGGAATTGGCCAAGCGGTTGAGCGACACGGGAGCGGCCATTGTCGTCGGACCTGCGGTGGAAGGGGCGTTGCTGGCTCAAATAGTCGCTGAAATCGCCTCGTTGGAATTCGGTTTCTCCGACCGCATCGTCTCCCGCACAACATCGGGTGAAGTCACGGTCGACTACCAGATTCCGCGCGCACTCCGACAGTTCATTCAAGGGAAACGCGTTGCCGTTGTTGATGACGTGGTCAACGCCGGGTCGGCAATTTGCGCGACTCTTAAGAACCTGACGGACATTGGTGCGGTTCCCGTGGGCTTGGGAACCTTGCTTGCGCTGGGCGACTCCGCGGCATCAATCGCGTTCAGTCACCAACTGACTTTCATTGCGATCTCGCAGCGAGACAACCGTCTGTGGGAACCGGCGGATTGCCCGTTGTGTGCCACGGGAGTTCCGGTGGATGACCCTTGAGATCGGTATTGCCTGCGGGCGAATTGTCAGCCTCCACGATACGCACTCAATCGTCCGTCGCCCCCCCCAAGGTCACGCTGATTTTGTACTTCTGCTGCAAGTGGGCATGGGCCGTGGCCGCGTTGGGGTCTTTCGGGTACTTCTTGCAGACGAACTGAAACGCCTGAATCGCCGGCTCCTGTTCGCCCGATTCCTCCCGCGTGTAGGCCACCTGCAATAACGCCCAGGCGGCGTACGGTTTGCTGTCCGCCGCGACTTGTTTGTAGAGAATGATCGCCTCGGCCGGCTGCTTGAGTTGCCGATGGCACCACGCCATCTGGTTGTAATTCTCGGGGAAATTCTCGCACTGGCGATAGTGTCCGATCGCCTCTTTGTACTGCCCGGCGTCGCGGTGCGTGCAGCCCACCTCCCAGCGCCAGCGACCGGCGTTCGCCAGATCATCCCGCACCAGCTCCTCGTACAGCGCAATCGCTTCCGGCCACTTCTGCGCCCCGCGATGGGCGAGCGCCAGTTCCTGCTTCCAGCGTACCTTGTGTTCGGCATCCTGCCCCAGCAGTTGCAGATAAACCTCAACCGCCTGCGGCCACTTCTGCTGCTCGCGAAAACTGTACGCCACCTGCCCCAGTCCTTCGAACGGATTCGCATACCGGCGGTACGTTTCACGCGCCTTGTCGTAATTCATCTTCCCCTTGTACCACGCCGCCAGCCGACCGAGCGCGTCGTCGTCGGTCTTGTTCGCGACCACCACCGCCTCATAGGCGGACGCGACCTGATCGTCGCGGCGGGCGACGGCGGTCAGGTCGGCGGCGAGCAACAGCGTTTGCCGGGCGAGCGTTTTCGCCTCGGGAGTCGTGAGATCCGCCGGGGCGGCCTGTTTCATCCAGGCAATCGCCTGATCGGCCAGCCGACTCCCCTTGTCTTTCGTCTTCGCATCCCCGGTCAGTTCCGACAGCGGAGTCTTCACATGGTCAAACACCGCCAGCGGCAATTGCGCGGGTTGGTATGTTGTCGCCAGCGCTTTCACCCCGTCGTCAAACGCCCCCTCGCGAAACGCGTGTGCCGCGAGCTGTTGGGACGCCTGCTGACAGACACCCACCGAATCCGGAACCCGCTGACAATCGAACGTCAGTTTCTTGAGCGCTTCGATCCGAGCCGGGACATCCATCTCAATGGTTGCCAGATCAACCAGATCATTGAGCGCATAAACAGTCGCAAGGTGCTTCGGGTATTTCGTCACCACCTCCTTGAGCGCGGTCTTGGCTTTCTTCGTGTTGCCGATCTCTTTCTGCGTGCGACCGATGTAATACGCCGCCGCGACTGCCTGGGGAGAGTCGGGCCAGTAATCGACCACAGTCTGAAAGCCGTCTTTGATCGCCGTGTTCTGTTTGCGGAGCTTCACCTGCGCCAGACTCCACTTCAGTTGCGCGTACGCCGCCCCGGTGCTTTTTTCGTACAACTCCAGGAATTTTTCATACTCGGCCGCCGCTGTTTTCCAGTTCTGTTCAACCCAGTACTTCTCGGCGATCTGCAACTGATAGCGCTCGACCTCGCGCAGCAACTTCCAGGAGTCGAGCGGGAGTTCGTCGAGTTCGCTCCCTCTCGCGGCCGTGACGACCGACACGAGGCAACCGACCAGCAGCGCCGTCATCATGCGCAGGCGAACCGTGCGATGGAAACCAGAACAGACATGGGCCGAGTTCATTTGCTGGCTCCTTTGGATTGCAGCCACTTGGCATATTCGAAGTGGCCGTAGTTGATCACATTCGCCCCGAGCTGATAGCAGGCGGTGTAGATTTCCTGCGGGATCCCGGCGTGGCCGTCGGCCCAGGCGTCGCTGATGTCACCGGGGTGGTAATAGACCAGCCAGCGCCCGTCGGCCGACCAGCCGAGCGCCTCTTTCCCGCCATGTGGCACAACATAGGGGACCGCCGGTAGGGCGAACGGGACGCGGTGAATGGAATCGTCGAGCGGAATCGAAACGGGGCGGACGTCGGGGAGGACGCGCGTCATCAGGGCGAGGAACTGATTGTGAAAGTGAGCGCTGCCGGCAGAGACGAACAGCATGCCGTGCTTGTCACGCAGGTATTCACGCAGCACCTTCACGTCGGTGTTGGAGACCGAGAGACTCCCTTGCCCGGTGAGGAACACCACGGGAGGGCTTTTCTCGGCGGGAAAGCTGGCGAGTTGGGAAATGCGTAACGACTCGGTTTTTTCGCCGACACGTTGTTGCGTGAGCAACCCGTATTCCATCAGCATGTTGACGTCGCCGCCAATGCCGAAGTTGAGATTCCAGTCGCCGCCATCATATTCCAGCCGAATAAGCCGGACCTTCCCCCGCTGAGTTCCCCCCGCGAAACCCGCACCGGTCCCTTCGCCATAACCGATCGCGTACTGATGCGCGGTCACCTCCTGAAGCTGAAGTTTGACTTCATCAATGGGTGGCACCGAAAACTTGATCGCGCTCAAGGGGTTGATCACGAACTTTTTGCGGATGACTTTTTGGATCCGCACGGTCTGGGCGACTGTTTGCTGTTTCCCCCCCCCGGCGGGCATCTCATAGATCTTTTGGCAGCCGCCGACCTGCGAAGAGAGCATCGCCAGTATCCAGAACAGCGCGGTGTAGCCAATCGTCGCCGCCGTCGATTGTTTCAGCTTGCGTCCGCCCCGTCCGTAATACCAGGCGCGGAGGTCGAGAGGATTCCAGATTCGGGGGCCGGTATTTTGGATCTCGGCCGAGGCGGCGTGCGGTGTGAGGATCGGCCCCGATCGCAGGGCGACGTCGATCTGGGCCAGTTCAATCCGGCGGGATTTCCGTTCCAGGTACCAGGTGACAATCGACAGTCCGATGACAAACAGCCCGATCAGGCCGGCGGTCGCCAGTCCCGAGCGGATTTCATACAGCTCCAGCACGTCGGACCAGAACAGCGCGAGCTGCCACCAGATTGGATAGAGGCCGGCACAGACGGCCAGCAGCGAATTCCGACCGGCTTGTCGTCCCCAACGGAGCCACGCGATTCCTAGCGGCAGAGTCGCGCTGAAGATCCCCGCCAGCAGCCAGACCGACACCCACTCGGGTGTCTGGTCCGGCAACTGCCACGCCGCGAGCGCCAGCAGCCAGGGAACGATCCCGGCGGCGGTGATCCAGGCGAGACGGCGTGGAAAGGGAGCGAGACTGTTTGTCATACGCTTCGCTGTTTGATCATGATGAACGCTTGACGGACTCACTCCGCGACTCATTTCCCATCCAACAGCTTGTCGAAATCGGGACCGTCGAGCGGGTTCTTCTTGGGGTCCGCCGTCTTGGTTTCGTCGAGCCCCATCGCCTTGGCGGCTCGTTCGACATCGGGGGTTCCGCTTCCGTCCGCGTTCGCGGTTTCCGACGGAGCGGACTTGTTGGGCTGCTCGCGGGCCAGTTCGGCGGCGGCCGCCGCGGCGGCTTTCGCGGGAGAGACCTTGGGCTGGTTCACCGGACCATAGACGAAATAGGGACCAACCGTGAACACCGCGAGAATGGCCGCCGTGGCGAACGTCGCCAACAGCAGACTGCGAATCAGCAGACTGGTGGAGACGATGCCGATCACTTCCTGCGGACTGCGCCCCTTGAGCCGGGCGAGAAACTCGCGCAGTTCGACCAGCGTCAGCGAGCCATTCTCCTTGAGCGTGCTGACATCGCGAAACAGCCCCGGTGCGGGGGAAGTCACCGCCGCCGGGGAGCGCGACGGTTGGGAGTCAGAGAAGGTGTCACGGGAGGACGAGGCTCCAGCCGAGCCGCCACTGGGCAGGCTTGTCGAGGGAATCGATCCCCCCAGGGGAGGCGCATGCGCCACGGCCGGCGCAACCCCCACGGGAGGGCGAGGCTCCTGCCGAGCCGCCGCTGGACTCCCGTCAACAACAACGCGTTCTCCGGGTAGCCCTCGACTCGCGCCGGCGGATGGTTCTTCGCCTCGGACAATCGCCGAAGGTTGATGCGGACGCATCACCGGCGATTCCGGCGTGCCAGGATCACCCTCCCGCCGCGTTCCGATTGTCGGAATACCGGCGTCAAGAACTGCCGTCTCAACCACCGCTTGCAGCGCGACCGGACCTGCCGGAATCGATTCTCCCGCCAGGGGCGCACCCGCCACGAGAGGCGAATGCTCCACGGGAGGGCGAGGCTCCTGCCGAGCCGCCGCTGGA
>JAPLOC010001278.1 GCA_026692825.1 Planctomycetota bacterium
GCCCTCCTGGTCCCCACCAATCGCACGCTGACCATTCTGCGGGAACTGCAAGGGGATTCGGTCACGCTGGAAACGATGACCAACAATGTTCGTATCAAAGGCGAACGGGCCGACTACAAACTCGGTCTCGAAAACCCAGACCTGTTCCCCACGATTCAGGATTTTCGCGAAGAGAACTATCACACACTCGACGCGGGGACGCTCAGGCAGTTGATCCGCCGCACGATCTTCGCGGTTGACACCGAGAGGACCCGTTACGCTTTGGGGGGCGTGCTGGTCGAGCTGGGGGCCGAGAAAGCGACCCTGGCGGCGACCGACACCCGTCGACTGTCGATCGCGGTCGGAAAGTGCGCGGTGCATGGTACGCCGCATGCGGAAGGATCGCCCCCGGTCGTTCCCGCCCGGGCGATGCTGCTGATTGAACGGAGCCTCGCCGAGGATACGTCGCAGGTGCAGTTGGCGATTCGCGCCAACGACATGCTGATGCGAGGGGGGTTGGCGACGATCTACAGCCGACTGGTGGAAGGGCGGTTCCCCAAGTACCAGGATGTCGTGCCACGAAACTGCAAGACGTCGCTCGAGTTGCAGGTCGAGTCGTTTCTGGCGGTCGTTCGGCAGGCACAAATCGTCACGAACGAAGACAGTCGCGGGGTCGATTTTGAATTCGCCCCGGGGCTACTGACACTCACCAGCCAGGCCCCCGACATTGGGGAATCCAAGGTCGATCTTCCCATCAGCTACGACGGGCCGGCGATCACGGTCAGCCTTGATCCCAAGTTCGTCTCCGATTTCCTGCGAACACTGGATCAGGCGTCGACCATTCGGGTGGAACTGACCGACAGTGAAAGCGCGGTGGTGCTGAAGACCGAGGATGGTTCGATTTACATCGTGATGCCTCTCTCGAGAGATCGCTGATGTCCGACCGTCGCGACCCGTTGCCCCTGTCGCAGGTGCTTTCCGAGCTGATCGCCCTGCGCGGTTACGCCCGGCGGGATGCGAATCGCGAGTTGCAGAACGCCTGGGCCGCCGCCGCCGGCGAGGCGGTGGCCAAACAGACCCGGGCGATGGAAATCAAGCGAGGTGTGCTGCAGGTCGCGGTGGCCACTTCGCCTTTGCTGTCGGAATTGGTCGGTTTCTATCGCGTCCAACTGGTCGCGCGACTGAAAGCGCTCTCCCCCGAGTTGCGAATCAAGGATGTGAAGTTCCGTCTCGACGGAGCGGCGGGACGCCAGGGGAATTCAGAGAGTTGAATGGCCCCGCATGAGAAAATACTGGAAAGATCCAACGGAAGATGAGTACCGAGAACGAACCTGAAGTGACCTCAAACACCGCGACACCGGCCAACGCGACACCGGCGGACGACAACAACGGCGGTACGGAATCAAAAGAGGCAACGGGAACAGCGGCCGACGTGGTGGCGGGTTCCGCAGATACGCCCCCCTCGGCGGTGGAGTACGGTGCCGACCAGATCAAGGCGCTCAAGGGTCTCGAAGGGATCCGAATGCGACCGGCGATGTACATTGGCGGAACCGACGCCCGCGGTCTGCATCACCTCGTGTTCGAACTCGCCGACAATTCGATTGACGAATTCGGCGCGGGCTTCGGCAAGACGATCACCGTGCGGATCAATGTCGACGGTTCGGTGAGCTGTGCCGACGATGGTCGTGGTATCCCCGTCGGCCCGATGCCCGACCAGGACAACAAGCCCGCCGTCGAAGTGGTTCTCACCGGCCTGCACGCCGGTGGCAAATTCGACCGCAAAGGGGGTTATAAAAAAGGGACGGGGGGACTGCACGGCGTCGGCATCAAGGCAGTCAACGCCCTGTCGGAATGGTTGACCGCCGAGATCCGTAGGGAGGGGCACGTCTGGTTGATGGAATTCTCCCGCGGTCTCGTCACCAGTTCGCTCAAAAAACTCGGGACAACCAAGGAGACCGGTTCCACCCTCACCTTCAAACCCGATCCGCAGATCTTTCCCGACGTCAATTTTCAATACGACCCGCTGCAACGCCGTTTGCAGGAGCTGGCGTTTCTCAACAGCGGCGTGAAGATTCAACTGATCGACGAACGGGACGGCCGGTCGGATGATTTCCACTACCAGGGGGGGCTGACCGAGTTCGTCCAGTGGCTCAACCGGACCGAGACGGTGATTTTCCCCGAGGTGATCGCGATTTCCGGTAGCGAGCCGATCCCGGTCGAGGAAGTCATGTCGGCGATCGAAGTCGACGTCGTGCTGCAATACAACGACGGCTTCAATGAAAACGTCCGCTGCTTCGCCAACAACATCCCCAACCCCGATGGAGGCACCCATCTTTCGGGATTCCGCAACGCTCTGACCCGCAGTCTCAACAACTACGGCAAAAAGGAAAACCTCTTCAAAGATATCGAGCCGACCGGCGATGACTTCCGCGAAGGGCTGACCGCGATCGTGGCGATCAACCACCCCGATCCGCAGTTTCAGTCGCAGAACAAGACCAAGCTGCTCAACGGAGATGTCGAAGGGGCGGTTTCGAAGGTCGTCTACGAGGTTCTCACGAAGTACCTCGAAGAACATCCCGTGACGGCGAAGCGGATCTGTGAAAAGGCCCGCAACACCGCCGAGGCGCGCGAGGCGGCCCGGAAAGCCCGCGATATGGTCCGTCGCAAGGGGGCGCTCACCTCCGCCGGCCTTCCCGAAAAACTCCGCGACTGCCGATCCCACGACCTCGAAGCGACCGAACTGTTTCTGGTCGAAGGGGACTCGGCGGGCGGGTCGGCCGACACCGGTCGCGATTCGAACATCCAGGCGATTCTCCCGCTGCGGGGCAAGATCCTGAATGTCGAAAAAGCGCAGATGCTCAAGGTGTTGGACAACGAAGAGATCATCGCCATTTTCAAGGCGATTGGCGTGGTCCCCGGTGGGGAACTGCAAGACGTCGCCAAACGCCGATATGGCAAAGTCATTCTAATGACTGATGCCGACGTCGACGGCAGCCACATTCGCACGCTGCTGCTCACCCTGTTCTTTCGGCACATGCGGACTCTGGTCGAACAGGGCTGCATCTACATCGCTCAGCCTCCGCTCTACCGGGTGACGCAGAAGAAACAGATCCGGTACGTGCAGACCGCCGAGTCGATGATGCTGGAACTGGTCGGACTGGGCCTGCAGGAAGCCCGGCTCGAATTCAGCGACGGCGCGAAACTGGAAGGGGAATTGCTGCAAAAGATTGTGCAGTTGATCGACCAGTTGGAGACGCCGTTACGGACATTGGAACGCCGGGGGATCGACTTGCGGTTCATGGCGTCCAAGCATCTCACCGAGCGGGGAATGCTTCCCCGGTTTCGGGTCTTCCTGGGTCGGCAACAACACTGGTTCGCCGACAAGGGGGAGGTCGAAGCGTTCATCGCCGCGGAGGAACAGACCCTGGGACGCGAGTTGCGGGTTGCCGACGCCGCCCGGGAACCGGGTTCGGGGCCGCCCAAGGCGGTCACAGAGCCGGGCTCGACCGGTTCGAGCGGCACAGAAGCGTTGTTGCAGGTTTACGATCTGCACGAGGTCCGTTCGATCAATCTGTTGCTGACCGAGCTGGCCGGTTTTGGCATCCGGTTGCCCAACCTGCTGTCGGCCGGCGTGAAAAACGGTCTGCCGGTCTACCCGTACAAGTTGATCAACGAAGATGAAGTGGTCCCGTTGTCGTCGTTGCGCGATTTGCTGCCCGAGTTGCGTCGACTGGGGGAACAGGGCCTCAAGCTGACCCGGTTCAAAGGGCTGGGAGAAATGAACTCCGACGAATTGGGGATCACGACGATGGACCCCAAGACGCGGACGTTGCTGCAAGTCACGATGCAGGACGCGGTCGCCGCCGACGAGATCTTCCGCGTGCTGATGGGAGACCACGTGGAACCCCGGCGGGAGTTCATCGAAAAGCACGCGCTTGAAGTCAAAGAACTCGACGTTTAGCTCCCGCAGGCGAGCAGCCGGCGTCAGCCGGCCGGTTTTCCGCGGCCAACAACTTCCCAAGCCAATCGAGGATCGCCACCCGACCCGACTGAACTGAATTTTTGAGGGTGGCCCTGTTGCCATCATGATCACCCGCCCCGCGCTACACGATTTTTCCTGGACTCGCATGGCTGACGCGATCGAACTGGTTCGTCAACGTGTTTTGCGTGCTTCCAGAGCTTTGGAACGCGCCCGACTCCCTTTCACGGTCATTGGTGGAAACGCGGTGGGGGCCTGGGTGGCTCGTGTGGATTTGGAGGCGGTTCGTAATACAAAAGATGTCGACCTGTTAGTGCGTCGAGCCGACCTCCCCGAAATCATCGCGGCGATGAGTCAGGTGGGTTTCGCGTATCAGAACGTCGGCGGGCTGGACTTGTTTCTCGACGGCGAGGGAGGTTCGGTCCGCAGCGCCGTCCACCTGGCATTTGAACGTGAACGGATCCACCCCGATCATCCGTTGGAATCACCGGGGGTTGAAGAAAACGAACCAGGTCCCGATTTTCCCATCGCGACTCTCGACGCGCTTGTCCGAATGAAACTCAACGCCTTTCGCCTGAAGGACAAATTGCACCTGCAGGATCTGTTGGGTGTCGGACTGATTGACGCGAAATGGTGCGACCGCCTCCCGGCCCCTTTGGGAGAACGACTGCGAGAGGTGATCGAGTTGGAGTGAGGAGACGTCGTGGGGGTTTAAACCCCCGCGAATTAGAACCACAACCGCTTCCGCACAAACTCAATCACGTCGCCAAACAGCACATATCCGAGCGGCTTCTTGCCGCAGTTGATCTTCGCCGTTACCTCGGCTCCGATCTGCGGATTCTTGGGGAACGGAGTGCCCGGCGTGGCGAAGACGGGGATCACCGCGCCTTCCTTTTCCGAGACCATCGACCGGCTTCCCAGACTGTCGAGTTCCCCATCCCAGGTCTCTTCGGTTCCGGTCGCCAACACATAACGGACCGGCAATTTTTCATTGCCCGAAACCCGCTGCGCCTCCAGCATGTGTCCCAGACGGTTTTCTGGAACATCCAGCTCCATCCGCCAGCCTTGTTTGGGATCCATCACCTGCAGCAGCAATTCACCCCGGCGGACCGGCCGCAGTCGCAGGAGTTCATCGACACGGAATGTCGCGACGACTCCGTCGATTCTGGCTTTCACCGTCAAAGCGTCGAGCTGCTGTTTCAGGCTCTTCACCTGCCGCTCGATACCGTCGATCTCCGCCCTCAACTGCAAGCCTTTGAAGTGCAGTTCTTCCTTGCTGGCGGCGGTCATGCCCGGGGCGGGTTCGCTCAACTGCGCCCGGATCGATTCAATCTGGGTTTCCTTTTCCACCATCAGATTGCTCTGGGCGAGATAGCGAGCGTGCAGTTCGTCGTTCTTGAGAACGACCAGCACATCCCCCGCCTTGACCGGATCGCCCGTCGCAACCTGCACCTTCAGCACGTCGCCGTCCCAGGGAGCGAAGACTTCCTGCCTCACGACCGGCATGAGTCGGCCTTTGCCCTCCACGCGGTAGTCCCAGGGGACCAAAACCATCGCGACCGCGACCGCCGCGACCGCCGCCAGTCCCCCCAGCCATTGCGCCAGACGCCGGCCCCGGAACCACGAGCTGTAACCGCCGAGAAACCGCCAGACCGGCAGCAGAAAAATCCGCTCGTGTTCCTGCGCGTTCCGCAGCGCGAGTCCCGCGTGCGCCGCGACGCGATCGAGCCGAACTTCCAGGTCAACGGGAAGCGGGTTTTCTGAGATCTGTTCCAGAACCAGCGCCCCCAGTGGTTTTGGCCGGGGAACCGGGTCTTTCTCTACGCGCACTCCCGCCTCGGTAAATTTTTTCCAGGCGATCGGGTCGAACAGCGGGGCGATGACCACCGCGCGTGACCGGCTTTCGTGCAGATAGTCGGCGAGCGGCTGTTCGAGCAGCGGGGGCAGGTTGTGACTTTCGCCATCGAAGACCAAGCGTTCGCCCGACTGCACCACCTTGTCGGCGAGTGCCGACAGCAACTGCACAACGTTCGCCCGCGGATTCACCGACGCCGCCCCGGAAATCGCGAGCAGTTTCAGTTTTGTCCCCACTCGCTCGGCGACCGAAACCCGGTCGACGCCAAGCCACCGGCGTCCCTCATTGGCCGCGACCAGGGCGGCGTCTTTGACCCGCAGATGTTCGTACATCGCCAGCACGCCATCGAGCGGAATGAGTTCGACGGCGGGCGTGACCGGCGTGGCGGGCGAACCCTGGGTGGCCCCCAGTTTCGCGCCGGCGGGAAGGACTTCGACATTGGGGACCACTTTGGGGGGTGGTACCGCCGGCGGACCGGCGGTTGACGAGACGTTGGGTGTGGGGGGGACGATCGGCTGCGGGGGCGGGCCTGGGGGAGTCGCCGACGGAAACGCCGCCGTCCGACTCAAAAACGTCATTGTGTGCCGACAGACGATTTCGAGAATCGTGGCCCGTTGCCGCTGGGTGTTCGGGTCGGCGTCGGCCGCCTCGACGATCTGAATCAACCCCGCCGGTTGCCGACCCGCCCAGAGACCTCCCAGCAGGAGCGAAAACATCCGCCCGGGGCCATCCAGAGTTTCCTGCCGGGCGGCGTGAGCGACGACACTGCAGCGTTCAATCGCCGTCGTGAACGGCTGTTCGAACGCCGCCTTCATCATCGGATCGTTGAGGAACCCGGTGGCGATGAGGTTTTGCTCGCGTTCCAGCACCAGGCGGCGTTGGGCGTCGATCAGCCAGACCGCTCCCGCTTCCGCCTTGAGGGCGGCGACAGCGCGGGGCAGTGTTTCGCCAAAGAATGTTTCGAGAGGCACAGGCTGTAACGACAGCGCGGCGATTTCATCGAGCAGGCGGCGCGGTTCGGGTGGAAGTTCCACATCGGCCGGTTCGTTCTTTTCGTCGGACATCAGACCATTGCCTTAGCGGGCGGACACCACTTGTGAAACCTCAAACAAGCTCCAGCGACACGCTAGATCTTGAAGTGAAACGTGTGCCTCAACCAGCGGAAAATCAACTGCCACGAAGAGCGGTGCCCGACCGAAAACCGGGTGCGGCCACGCAGCCCCGCGCGGAGCCGGTCGGTATTCTCGTCAATCACCACAACCGCCTCGTAGGCGCTGCTCGACAACCGCTCGCGCCCCTGACGGTCGCTCACCGTCGTCAAATCCCCCCCGGTTTTGTTGGTCAGCGACGGAGGGGCGAAGTCGGCGTGGCGTGGCGAGATCTTCGACACCTTGCCGCTCCAGATCTCTCCCGGAAGCTGGTCAAAACGAATCTCCACCTCGGTCCCCACGCTCAGATCCCCACGATCCTGCTGATCGACCAGCAAAATCACCTGATAGTTGCTGTCGGGCGCGATGCACATCACCGGCGTCCGCGGTTCGAGCGCGGCACCGACGTTGACTTTGTCGAGCGGGCTGCCATGCCAGCCGTGCAGATCGAGCGATTCCACCCCGCCCGGCGGTTCTTCCACGCGGGGCATCGAAACGACCACCCCTGCGACCGGCGCTTTCAACTTCAGCATCTCGATCTGCTGGTTGAATTCCGCGATCTGTTCCTCAATGGAATCGCGTTGTCGCTCGGCGACCACAATCGCGGTGTGGTTCCCAATCGCTTCCTGCTTCTGGACTTCCAGTTTTTGCGTGGATAACTGTGTCTGCAATTCCTGAAGCTTGAGGACTTTTTCGGGATCGACCAGATCGATCAGGGGATCCCCTTCCTCGACCGTATCGCCCGCCTTGACGTGAATGGTCTCGATGCTGCCCGGGACCGAAGTCTGCACGTACACGACGTCCAGCGGCTCGACGTAGAACGGCGCTTCGACATGCCAGGGAAGAGGAATCGCCAGGAGCCCCGCGACAAGGGCGGCGACGACCAGCAACGTGGCGCCGATGCGGTTCCGGCTGAGTGGTTCGCTGCGAGGTGTGGCCATGAGACGGTACAGGGTGTAACCAAGGTTGCCGACGATTCCCGCCATGGAAAACCATGCCAGGGCGACGCCGATGCTCTGCAGCTTGTAAGGCTTGAGCACAGTGTAAAGGAACAGTGTGATGCCAAACAGAACGACCCAGCGATAAATCGCGCTGGCGACCGAATACAGCACGAACCAGTGCCGGCCCCGTTGCGGCATGAACGGATCTTCGCGTGTCTCAACCCCCAGACAGACCTTCGCGAACGTGTTTCGCAACAGCGTGTTCGCTTTCTCGGAGAGATTGGGAATCTCGAGAAAGTCGCTCAACATGTAGTAGCCGTCGTATCGCATCAACGGGTTCAGGTTGAAGATCACCGTGGTGATCGTCGACACGAAAAAGATGTTGAGGCACAGGTGATGGAACAACCCGGGGGTCGAGAACCACCAGGCGAACAGTGCGAAAGCGGCGAGGACCGATTCGACCCACATCCCAGCCGCCCCGATTGCGATGCGATGCCACTTGTTGGGCAGCATCCACGAATCGCTCACCTCGCAGTACAGCGTCGGGCTGAACACCAGTACGATCACGCCGATCTCGTGGCACTCCCCCCCGAAATGCCGACAGGTGAGACCGTGGCCCAGCTCGTGCAGAATCTTCGTGCAGGCGAGTGTCAGGTACAGCCACAACAGGTTGGGCCAGCCAAAGAATTGCTGAAACTCGGGAAGCAATCGTCGAAAGTGGTCGAAGTTGATCGACAACAACACCCAAGACGCGGCGATCATCGCCACCTGAATGGCGATGGCCGCCGGGTGATACAGCCAACCGACAATCGGGTACAGCAGCTTCAGCGTCCGCTCGGGATCCCAGCCGGGAAGCCGCAGACTGAGAATGTTTTGAAAGACCCCGAAGATCTTCTTCTTCAGAAGCGCGTCGCGCTTTTCGATGAAGACGTTGCCCTGTCCCGGGCGGTTGCTGGCGAGCAGTCCCTTCTCATGCAGATCGACAACGACCGACTGCAATTCCGGCAAAGTGGGGCGGGCATACGGGAACGCGATGTGCAGGTCGTCGCGAATGGCGTCGAGGCTGCGCCGTCCGTCGAGCAATCCCAGCACGTGGTAGTGCTCGGGGTCCAGGCGAAAGTACTTGAGCGTCACCGGATCCTTGATGACGAAGTACTCGCCCCCCTGGCATTCCACCCGCTGCGCGACCAGATCGGCACGGCGCAGCAGGGGCACCGGTCGTCGCGTCGACGGTAACAGTCCCCCGGCGCTCATTTGTCGTCTTTCTGGTCGTCGGCGGGAGGTTTGGGGGCGACGTTCGCGGGCAGTTCGATCTTCATGATCGCGTTGAGTCCCGCGATCAGGTGCTGTTCCTCGTTGGGAATCTCGGCCCAAATCCGCACCCGGTTGTCGCCGGAAGTCGCTTTCACATCGACGTAACGGAGTACTCCCTTGACTGTCTTGTGAACCTTGGGCGACTGTTTTTCGCCATCCCGCTTCGGCTTCTCTTCGTTCAGCAGCACTTCAACGGTCAGCGGCATTCCGGGAGTCAGCCGCAGCGCGTCGGAGAGCGAAACGTGTCCTTCCACTTTCACTTTCGAGGTGACGACCATCTCGACGACGGGATCCCCCTGCCGAACGGTTGCCCCCTTGGTGAGATGCACCTTTGTGACATAANNNNTGTGACATAACCCGCGAAGGGCGCTTCGATGCGACAGGTTTTCACCTGGACGTTGGCTTCGTCCCGCTTGAGGCCGTTGACTTCGTGGACGTGGCTGGCTTTTTCGATTTCGAGTTCCGCCTTACGGGCGGCGAGTTCAGCCCGCCGCACTTCGACGTCGGGGACGGTTCCCTTTTTGACGCGATTGGCGGCCTCGGCTTTTTCAAATTCGACCTGCGCGACCTCGGCCGCCTTGGTCGCGTAGCGAATGTCGATATCCGATTCCGCCTCCTTCTGGGCGATGGCCAGCGTCGCCCGGGGAACGTCGTCTTTCACCTTCGCGAGTAGCTTGCCCTCTTCGACAGTGTCCCCCTCTTCGACATCAATCGTACCCAGAATCCCCGGGCGTTCCGCCGACAGGATCACTTCCTTCATCAGCTTGATCGCGCATTTGGGAACTTCAATGACATAGGGGGGAGGGACCGGTGGCTTCGCGTCGGCTCCGTCGTTCTGGCTGCGGGCCGGCACCGCCGCCGTCGCCACCGCCACAGCGGCCAGCAGACTCGCCAATGACCATCGCTTCCACATGTTTTCGATCTCCTTCACGACCCGCTGTCGTCGGCATCCGTGTTTTGTCGTCATCTGGCTCACGCCGCGTCTATTGTATTGTGTCGACAGCGAACCCATTCAGCCAACCCACCGCCACCCGCGGTCAGTCATTTCCCGCTGCGGGGGCTTCCCATTCCTCAAAGTCTTCGTTGGTGTCGATCGGCTGACTGAGTCGGGTGGTCGGCACCGGAGGAAGCGGAACGTTGGCCGGGCTCCTCTCACGCGCCGGGCCGAATGGTTCGACGCCTATCGAGACTCCCGCTTCGTAACCCACCTCCCGGGCGAACGGTTCCGGCTCGTCATGCACTGGATCGAGTCGCGGCGCGTCAAACGAGAAGCTGCGGGCCCATTCCTTTCGCATCACGTCGCGCTGTGCCTCGGTCGACCAGGCCCCCTCGGCCAAGTACACGTTGTTGTATTCGAGCAGTGTTCCCTTGCGGAACTGCAACTCGCAGAGCGCTTTGCTGTATTCCGTGACGCTGCGGTAGAACGCCACCTCGGCGATCGCCAGTCGATTCTGCGCTTGCAGCAAGAGATCCAGTGACTTGCGGTCGAGATCGTAGTCAGCCTGAACCGCTTCGAGATTCTCCATTGCCGCCTCGCGACGGTTGTAGTTCGTCTCGGCGTTCTGGTACCAGTAATCGATCGCTTGGAACGCCCCCGCGAGTTCATGACTCACTTCGAGTTCCTGGGCGGCCAGGACTGCCTGCGCTTTGATCACTCGCAGTTCCTGGTTTCGTACCTGCGACAACGCGCTCCGTAATCCCAGCGGAGCCGAGAATTGCAAACCGACGTTCCACGCGGTCTGGTCCCCCTGGAATTGCGTGCGATAGGCGCTTTGCAGTTGGGCACCGTCGGACCCCGGGGGGCCATTGGGACCAAACAGGTTGTTGCCGAAACCGTTGAGCTGGTACGACGACACCAGGTTGAGCTGCGGATTCGCCACGCTTTTGGCCGCCTTCAGTTGCAGCTCGACACTCTTGATCGTCCAGCGTTGTTTCCGCAGTTCCGACCGGCGGGCGAACGCCGTCGCCAGACAGGTGTGCCAGTCATGCTCGATCGGCGACATACCCGGTTCGTCAATCGGACGGATGATTCGGCCATCGTTCGAGGGCAAGCCGCAGATCCGCCGCAGTTGCAGTTCGAGGCCGTAAATCCCCGATTCGCCACCCCGCCCGGCGGGACCGCCCAGCGCGGTTTCGGCCCGGGAGCGTGCTTCATAGTATTGTTCGCGGGCCTGCGCCTCTTCGGACCGTCCGCCGCCAATCAGCCCGGACTTTGACTTGGCGCTGACGGAGCGCCAAGTGGAAAGGGCGGCGTCTCGCGCCTGAGCGAGACTGTCGTAATTGCGGTACGCCTGGTACAGATCCCAATACAGGGTCTCGACATCGAAGACCATGTTGCGGACCTGAAACTCGAAGTCGGCGAGCGATATGTCGGTGTTGATGCGGGCGATCACCACCCCCTGGTTCACCCCCGCGATCGCCTGTACGTTGGGATTCACCGGCCCCGCGATGCGAGTGAACTCCGTTCCCGCCCCGGCCCACAACGGCTGCTGATAGCTGAACTGCAGATTCCCCGTGAAGACCGACGGGAACAATTGCAGCAACTGGTTGCTTTCGGTGTAGTTCCAGTTCTGGGTCACCCCGACCTGGGCACCGTACGCCATGTTCTTGGTGAACCCGGCGGCGAACTGGCTGGTTTGCTGTGTCAGCGTTCGCCCGGCCTGAATGCCTCCCGAGGTGATCGGGTTGTTTTGGATCGCCTCGCTGTTGCCCATCGAGATGCTGGAATTGAACACCGGGTCAAACGACGACAGGGCCGCTTCCACACCACGGGTTCCGAACAGTACTCCCGACTCGCGAATCGCGGGATCGTAGACCGACGCGACTCCTTCGCCGTTTTGCAGGATCGGGTTACCGGGCGAAAGAAACTCGTTGCGAGTGCGGGCGACTTTGTTGTTTTCGAGAGCGAGCTGAATGGCCTCGGACAGTGTCAGATCCCAGACTCCGTCGTGGGTGCGATCCCCGATGGTGCGGGGGGTGACGGTTCCGACAGCGGCGTCCGACGGGATATTGACTGTATCCGGCTCTTCGATTTTGAGTTCGGTATTGACCTCTTCCTCGTAATCGGGTGTTCCAAAATAGCTCAGTCGTTTTTCGGAGTGAGCGCACCCTGCGACTGCCGCGCAGATCAAACCGCAGGCGACCAGGAAAACCCCCGGACGAAGCGCGGCTCTCAGACGACGATCGTTGACAGCGGGAGACAAGCGACACCCGTCGAGATGAGGGAACAAATCATGGACCGGTTACGTGGTGGAATCACTACATCGAGTACTATCGGCAAAGTCAGCCCAAAGACTTCGATGCGGATTGCCGGATTTGACGATTTGTGGGAAGAGGCGCGGGATGGGGGGCGTGGGGTGGGTGTTGTTGAGGACGCTCGTCATTGCGCTCGTTTGCCGCGGTGGTGGGTGGCTGATTCTTTTGATGAGTTCGCCGCTCAGATACTGCGGTAGACGAGGGTGGTGCCGCCGGCTGGACGAACCAAACAGATAAAGACTCGAATGGCAGAGATGCGAACTAACGTCATCGACGCGCACCTGAGCATAGATCTGATTCACCCGCCGGGCGAGCCGGCAAGGGGTCTGCGACCAGCGCGGGCACACGATTGTTAGCCTCCGATCTCATTCACCTGCCCCGCAATAGGGCAGGGGTCTCGGGCGCGAAATGCCTCAATTGGTGCTTCGCTCGGTATAAATCGTCAAGCGCCCGGTCCAAATGATCAGATTCCGCACGCACAGGTGCATCGGGAATTGGCTGCAGCCTGACCGCGACTCCACTGGGTTGTGTCAAATCGGCTGGTCCGACAACAAGCCCCGTGTCGCCGTCATTTCGCGAGCCAGACCTTGAATGAGCGCCTCGGGTGATTTGCCGGTGGATCCCCCGGGCAGCACCTCCCAGGTATAGGTTTCCACCTCCAGATGCGGCGCGTACTCGAGTTTCGCGACGGCTGCCAACGCCTGCTTGAGTTCCGTGCGGGTGGTTCCCAGGGGGCCGAGCCGCTCGGCGTCGACGGGCACATGAAAATGAATCCGCCAGCAGTCCGCCGACCGGAAGTCCTCGGGGGGATTCCGTGCCAGTTCGGTTGTCAGATCGAGTTGGCGCAGCACCCCTCCCGAGCGAACGCGCGCGGTTGTTTGATGCAGATAGCGTTCTTCGACATAGCGGGCCAGCGCCTCGCGTCCCGCAGGATTGCTCCCTGGCTCATCGAGTTGCAGGGCACAGGTGATGTGGATCTTGTTGAGTCGCACGTCGGCCCGTTCGAACGCCGCGATCGAGTCGGCGATCGATTCAAACTCAACTGCCTGATGACAGACATCGTAACACACCCCCAGATGCTTCCGGGCGAGATCCAGTTCGCCGGTCCGACTGGCAGCCACGAACAGCCGGTCGAAGAAACTCAACGCTTCCGGGGTCGTTTCCAGGACACACAACGGTTCCGGTTCGATCCGCCTTCAGGTGCCGCGCCAAAGTCAGCAGTTGAGCGATGCAGTCGTCGAGAAAGTTCTCGGAGTGCGAGAACCCCTTGAAACCGAGTGGAACCGTGGAAATACTTCCTTCAGTTCCCTCAACGAGTAACGCCGCCAGAACCTTGGCGCAATCGATGGTGTATTTCAACCGCGCCGGGTGAGACCAATCGGGAAGATAGACGTTTTCCTTCACCCGCTGACTATGGAAATCGCCGTAGGGAAACGCGTTGAGGGTGTGGCAGGGAAGCCCCAGTTCGGCCAGCGTCTGGACGAAATCGGCGACACGCCCCTCTTGGGCGAGGAGTTCCGAGACCACCGGGGCCGCCAGCCACAAACCGGCGGCGAGCGGGTGACCAAACACCGCCCGCATCGGGACGGTGAATTGCCGAAGCCCCGCGAGAACCTCGGCGAGGTTTCGCCCCGGGTGGACGTTCGTGCAATAGCTCAGGGGGAGCGCGGAGAGCGACATAGAAGGTCTGAAAGTGAAAACGCGGCGGTGGACCCCGAAGAAGGGACGCCGCATGCTATCGCGACCCCCAAGGCGGTTCTAGTCCTATTATGACGAGAAGGAAGCGAGAGAATTGCCATTGTTGAAAACGCCCAGAGCGCCTAGACTCCGCCCCCCGCTGAAGGATGGGAACTGACGGCGGGACGCAATGACACTTCACACGTCCGGTCGCGGCTCAGATTCAAGCTGCGACCCGGCCGTTTCGAGAGGCATGGATGCCCGCCTTGAATTCGATCACTGATTCCACCGCCACCAACCGGCACGTCATGTGGCGGCACGGGCTGCTGCTGACTTTGTTGTGCGGGTGTGTGTTCCTCATTGGATTGAGGGCGACGCATCTGTGGGACGACGACGAAACGTATTTCGCCCAGGTCGCGCGGGAGATGTTCGAGCGGGGCGACTGGATTGTGCCGTGGTTCAATCAGGAACTCTTTTCGCACAAGCCCCCGGTCATGTACTGGCTGATGATGGGGTCGTTTCATCTGTTCGGGGTGAATGAATTCGCCGCCCGTCTGCCGGCGGCGTTGTTCGGTCTCGCGAATGTGCTGCTGCTGTGGAGACTGGGGCGACGGCTCTATTCCGAGCAGGCGGGATTCTGGTCCGCGGTGGCGCTGGCGACGAGTTTGAACTTTGTCGTGATTGCGCGGGCCGCCGCCTGTGATTCGGAATTGACGTTCTTCTGCACGCTGGCGGTCTACCTCTTTGTGCGAGGTACTTGGCCTGCGCGGACGGATCCTGAAGCGACCATTCCAACGGCGTTACAACCGCGCCTGGCGACGTGGATTGGAGTCTACGCCTCCATGGGGGCAGCGGTCCTGACCAAAGGTCCCATCGGCGTACTGCTTCCCGGCTGCGTGATTGGTCTGTTTCTGCTGCTGGCGAAAGAGTTTCCCGTCGCGAGTCAAACGGGTGATGAGCCGGCGCGTCCCTTCTGGACCCGCTTGTGGAGCGCTGCTCGACGAGCCGGGTCGCTGCTGTCACTGCGTCGGCTGTTCGCAACGGTCTGGGGAATGCGGCCGTTGCTGGCGATCGCGATGGTGCTGCTGGTCGCTGGCCCTTGGTTTCTGGCTGTCGCGTTGCGGACAAACGGGGATTTCCTCGTTGGGTTTTTTGGAACGCATCACTTCCATCGATTCACCGCCAAGATGGACAACCACGCCGGCCCGGCCTGGTTCTATCTGGCGGCGATCTGCGTCGGGTTCTTCCCCTGGATTTTGTTTCTGCGCCCGGGGGCGATTGAGATGGTGCGTCGCTTTCGCGAGGAACCGACTCACCGCCATGCCGACCTACTGCTGTTGGCGTGGGTGACGACCTGGGTCGGATTCTTTTCACTGGCGACCACGAAATTCCCGCATTACGTCGTCCCCGCCTATCCGGCGCTGGCGTTGTTCACCGGTAGTTTTCTGTCGCGGTGGTTTGATCGTCCGGAGCTTTGTCAGGGAGGAGCGCGGCGGTTGATCTGGGGGACATTGCTGTTCATTGGAGTCGGCATCGTCTGTGTGCCGGCGTTCATCGCGATGTACTTGCGGATTGAAGCGCGGTGGTTGTGGGGACCGGGAATTCCGGTGGCGCTGGGGGCGGTTCTCGTCTGGCGACTGGGGTCGCGCGACCGGCTCGAACGGGCGATGGCGGTCTGGACGACCTCGACCGCGCTGTTTCTGGTGCTGCTGTTTGCCGTGGCGGCGGCGGAGATTGATCGCGGCCAATCGACGGTCGCGCTGGCCCGCGACATTCACAATGCGTCGCAGGATTCTGATTTGAAAATCGCCACCTGGCGATTCTTTCGGCCGGGACTCGTCTATTACAGTGCTGACCAGACCGGAGTCTCGCGAATTGATCAGTTCGAGACCCCCGAGTCGCTGGCGCAGTGGTTGGAAAAGACTCCCGGCACACGATTTGTCGTGGCGCGTGTCAGTGATTTCGAGCAGGCTCGATCGCAACTCCCCGCAGGGTTGGAAATCGTCGCGAGGGAGCCGTGGTTTCTCAAGCCCGAGGAAGAACTGATCTTGTTGAAGCTGTCGGCGGTCGAGACGCGGATCGCCAGGGAAACCGATGGTAGCACCGAGCCGGCTCGCCGGTAGTTCGACGATTCGACGCGGTGGAACTTCGACACGGATACCGAGCCGCGCCCGTCAGGAAGCGGTATCACGCTCCCACTTCCTGACGGGCGCGGCTCCTCGAAATGTCTCAACGCGGACCGCGCGGGGTATAATAAAACGCGGATTGCCAGGCAGGGCGGGTTCGTGACCCGTCTAACCCGACTTGGGCAAAACGCAGTCACAATCAATTCGATCCGTCCCTCTCATGTCTGAATCCCACTCCGCGTCCGCCAATTTCCCCGTGCTTCGATTGCGCCGCCTCCGTCGGCATCCCGGGTTGCGGGCACTTGTTCGGGAGACGGATCTGTCGGTGCAGGACTTGATACTGCCGCTGTTCATTCGCTCGGGCAACAACATTCGGCAGCCGATTTCGTCGATGCCGGGCCAGGCGCAGATCACGGTCGATCTGGTGGCGGCCGAGGCGGTGGAGATTGCCAGACTCGGAATCCCGGCGGTTCTATTGTTTGGAATCCCGGCTCACAAAGATGCGACCGGGTCGGCTGCGTGGGATGATGCCGGTGTGGTTCAGCAGGCGATTCGCGCGATTCGCGCCGCGGCACCGTCTTTGCTGGTGATGACCGACTTGTGCTGTTGTGAATACACCGATCATGGGCATTGTGGAATCGTCAACGACCGGACGGGGATCATGGATGTCGACAACGATCCGACGCTTGAACTGCTCGCGCGGCAGGCGGTCAGTCATGCTCGGGCCGGGGCCGATGTGATCGCGCCGAGCGGGATGATGGATGGCATGGTCGCGGCGATACGCCGGGGTTTGGACGCCGCAGGATTTCCGCACATTCCCATCTTGAGTTACGCTGCCAAGTACGCGTCGGCGTTTTACGGCCCGTTCCGCGAGGCGGCGGAGAGTACGCCACAGTTTGGAGATCGGCGGAGCTATCAGATGGACCCGGCGAACGCGCAGGAGGCGCTGCGTGAAGTGGCGCTCGACCTGGCGGACGGGGCGGACATGCTGATGGTCAAACCGGGACTGGCGTATCTGGATATTGTCTGCCGGGTGAAGCAGGCACATCCGGGTGTGCCGCTCTGCGCGTACCACGTGAGTGGAGAGTACTCGATGCTGAAGGCGGCGGCGGCGAACGGGTGGCTGGATGAACGCCGCACGACGCTGGAGATTCTGACAGCGTTTCGCCGGGCGGGGGCGGACATGATCATCACGTACACCGCGAAGGACGCGGCGAAGTGGCTGGCGTGAGGCGTGAGGCGGGGGACGCGGGTGAAGTTGCCGTCCACTGCGGCGCAACCGGCAGACGCGATGAAGCCCAAGAAGCCAACGAATCCGACATGGAACCGGTTCGCACTGCCGCTATCAACACGGATGATGACACAAGCCATGCCGTGGGATCCAAGCTGGGGGGACTCTGTCCCCCCAGACCCCCTGGGATTTTTTAAGGCATGGGTCCGATGTCCAATGGGCGGAAAGGACAATGGCCGTTGCCAGTACGGACCGATGACTCAACGATACCGAGTCCCAATTCATTGTCGCAATTGGTGGAATCGCGGAAGGGCGACTCGGCGGAAGTCAGAATACGGAATACGGAATACTCGAGATGCGAGCAAGTCAATGGGCACCACCGGCGATGTCGTGCTGTTTGCGCGGCATGAATGAGTTTCGTGTTCCCTACGACGATTGGCGACCAATCGCTTTGCGATCGGGACGGGTTTCGTTTGACGCTGATCTTGTCTGACAGAGCGAGGATCTCATTCACCAATCCACACGAGGTGGATGGGGTCTTGTTCGACTGTGGGGGCATTTTTCTAGCTGCCGATCTCATTCACCATCCGGGCGAGCCGGATGGGGTCTGGGGACGCGAACCGTCTGATTTGACACCGTGTGGAGCATAAATCCACGCTACGGGCACGGCTCTGCTTGGGTTTGCCCTGCTCACGCTTTCGTTACGTCGCCCCGTCGGCCGCCAATCGTTCAAACACCGTTCGCACCGCTTCCATCCGCGCGCGGTTCGCCCCCATGTCGGAATGTCCAACGCGCGACGCCGAGCGGAAGTGAATCTGTTTCGATTCGGAGTCGAGAACAAACTCAACATCATCGACGAAGCGAAACAGGAGGCTGGTCGCTTCCGCGTAAAGATAGTCATCGCGCTCGGTGATCACTGTCACGCGCGGCAGAGTCGCGAGCGCCGCGCGCAGCCGCTTCCACGCGACCGCCGGTTCCCCGGTGAAGGTCAGTGGTTCAATGTGGTGTTCCGGGGAATCGGACTGAGTCGAAACCGCGTTGGGGGAAGCGGGACAGGGGAGTAGTTTGCCGGCGGTGACTCCCAGGTTCGAAGGCCGCCGCGCCGTCGCGCTCAGAATCGCCAGCGCCAAGATGGGGAGCAGCAGCAGCGGTGCGAAGATCATCAGCAGGCGCTTCAGTCGAAGAGGCATGGGGTCGTGCCGCGAGGGGGGTTCGGTTGCGATTGAGATTCTACACGGCGAGTGGCAGAATCGCGGAGTGACAGTGGAGCCCAACTCTCGAAAATACCTTGTTTTCCGCGGTGCCGAGAGGGTGAAACGAACGCGGCGGGAGCGCTCGGGCGCACGAGTACGAGGGGTAAAATAGCAGAAGCGGTCGAACACGAGATTCGACCGCTTCGTACTTGTTGTTGCTCGACGTCACGGGTGAACCGTGACGGACTGGAGAAGACTACTTCTTGGCAGCCTTCTTCTTCGCAGCCTTCTTAGGAGCGGCAGCTTTCTTCTTCGCGGCTTTCTTGGCCATGGGAAATTCTCCCTCTCTCTCAATCGGCGCCAACCGTTCTGCCGCCTGAACCGGGCGAACTAAAACAAGCAGAAGCAGTCGTCACACAGAACTGAATCCTTCGGTCCGCCAACCCTGACAGACCCACGCGAGGGTTTTCGTTCTCCAGTGTGTCGCTCGAAGCTCACGATTCGATTTGTGATCGTTGTGTGATTCGTCGCGTCGTCGCTGGAAGTCGAGATGACTCTCGCGTTTCCTGCGGTCATGGTAAGCATTTCCAAAAAATGTGCAAGCATTTTTTTGGAGTTTTCCACATTATTTCCCCAGCTCGATCGCCGCGCGCATCGCCGCGATGCTCACCTGCGCGATGTGTTCCGCGCCCGGTGAGTAGTCGAACACTTCGACCGACACCCAACCGTCGTATCCTGTTTCGCGCAGCGCGCGAAAGATCGGCACGAAGTCGGTCGGTCCCATTCCCGGTCCCAGCATGTTCGAGTCGTTCGCGTGAAAATACCCTGTTTTTCCCGCGTATTTCGCAATCAGCGCGGGGACCGACTCGGCCTCCGAGAGCATCGCCTTCACGTCCTGATGCAGTCTGCAGCACGGATGATCGACACGCTCAATCAGCTCCTGCGCGTCCGCGCAGGTGTTCAAGAAGTTGGTCTCCTTCGGCGTCAACGGTTCCACACAGAGCTTCACACCGCGCGCCGCGAAGCGCGGCATGCACGCTCGAAAAATTTTCTCGGCGCGACGCATTCCTTCTTCGCGCGACACTCCCTCCGCGAGATTTCTCTGCGCGGGAGAACCGAACACCAGCACTTCTCCACCCAGATCGGCGCACGCGTCACCCAGCGCGATCAGGTAATCGATCGTCGCGCGCTCCACTGCCGCATCACTCGACGTGATGTGCAACCCCGTCGTCTTCGCCAGCAGCCAGTGCAGCCCGGTGATTCGCAGTCCATGCGCCTCTGCGGTCGAACGCAATTCGCGCCGTCGTTCCAGACTCACGTCGGTGATTCGGGGGGCCAGTGTGAACGGAGCGACTTCGATCCCCTGGTATCCCGTCTCGGCGATGAACTGACATTGCCGTTCCCAGCTCCAGTTCTCGAACAACTCCTGACAGATCGCGAATTTCATGCGAATTTCCTCGGCAGACTCTCGAATGGGTTGCGCCCCGACTTCGCGCGAGAATACCAGTCAGCGCGACCTCCTGAAACCGTACGCGGTGTTGGAACCCGACCTCAGCGGTGATATGTTCGATGCGACACCACTGGTGCCGTGAGCGTGAAGCTCTCTTCACAACACCCCTCACCGCCGGGTCCACCTCGGAATCGAACCACGATGAACACGCTCTGGGCCGTTCTGTTTGTCGAAGGTTATCTCGTGACGCTGCTCCTGGTGCCGATCGTGGTGTTGCAGAAACGTCGGCAGTCGGTCGCGACGCTCGCCTGGATCATGGCGATCATCATGCTGCCGTACGTCGGTTCGGTTCTGTTCCTCTTCTTTGGCATCAACCGGGTCGAACGGCGGGCGGCGCTCAAGCAGGCGGCGCGGCGCCGGCTCGACGCGCTGCTGCCACCTCCCGCTCCGAATCGCACCTGATGCGGCTGCTGACCCGCGTCAGTCAGATGCACGCCACCTACGACAACGCGGTCGAGATCCTCTCGGACACCAATCGCACGCTCGGCCTCATTGAACAGTCAATCCACAACGCGACGAAGTCGATTCACCTGGAGTACTACATCTGGCGGGCCGACCGCACCGGGCGTCGACTGCGCGATCTGTTGATCGACAAGGCGCGCCAGGGAGTCGAGGTCCGCTTCCTGTTCGACGGCCTCGGGTCGATTTTTCTCGGTCGGAAGTTCCTGAAGCCGATGCGTGCCGCGGGAATCCAGGTCGCGTGCGCTCTTCCCGGGCCGTCCCTGCGCGAACGCTGGTCGTTCAACCTGCGGAATCACCGGAAGATCGTGGTGGTCGATGGGGAAATCGGCTTCACCGGAGGAATGAACATCGGCGACGAGTACATCGGCCGCGATCGCAGTCTGGGGTATTGGCGCGACACGCACCTGCGGTTACGCGGTCCCGCTGTCCGCAACCTGCAGCAGATCTTCGCCGAGGACTGGTTCTTCGCCACGGGGGAGGCGCTCACCGGGGCGCAGTGGCACCCCCCGGCGGAGGCGGCTGGCGATGTCGTGTCTCAGGTGATTGCGGGCGGGCCGGATGGTCCACACGACGTGTTTCATTCCCTGTTCTTCGCGGCGATCAACGAAGCTCAGGAGCGAATCTCGCTGGCGACGTCGTACTTCATTCCCACCCCGTCTCTGGCGACGGCGCTGGAGACCGCCGCCCTGCGGGGCGTGCGGGTGCGGTTGATGGTTCCTGGAATCTCAGACCATCAATGGATGGTGGTCGCCGGCCGGGCGTGGTACGAAACGCTGTTGCGATCGGGGGTCGAGATTTACGAGTTCAGGAAAGGACCGCTGCACGCCAAGACATTGACGGTGGACGGTGTCTGGTCGCTGGTCGGGTCGCCCAATTTCGATTCGCGGAGTCTGCTGCTGAACTTTGAGGTCGCAGTCGCGCTGTATGGGCCGCGCAGTGCCAACGAGCTGGAGGAGCAGTTCTCTGATGACCTGACGAACACGACGCGGGTGGATCTGGAGCAGTTTGAACGACGGGGCATCTGGTACAAACTCGCCGAGCAGTCGCTGAAGTTGTTCGCCCCGATTCTCTAACCAACCGGGCGAGCGGTTGACGCGTGCGGGTCATCTCGGGAGAGTGATTGGATTCCGTTTTGGATTCCGTCGAGAGTCTTCCATTCACGAAGGGTGTGTTCGTGCGCAAGATTGGCTTACTGCTGCTGGTGTGCTTCGGGTTGGCTGCATCCACCGCGCACGCCGACCTGAAACCCGAGGAAGTCGGCGTTCTCGCGTCGAACAAAGGGCGGGAATCGAACGAGCTGGCTCTGTACTATATGAAGGCTCGGGGGATACCGGCGGAGAATCTGTTTGTGGTCGACGCTCCCGCGGGGGAGATTGTGACCCGCGCGACCTGGGATCTGAAAATCCGACCGTCGATTCGAAGATGGCTGATCGAACGGAACAAGAAACAGATGATTCGCTGTCTGGTGACACTCTGGGATCTGCCACTCAAGATCAGTGGCGTGGATCAGGGGAGCGGCCGGCCAGCGGAGGTGAAGACGTTTCTCGAACAGTCCAAAGTCAAAGCCCGGACCGACATTCTCGAACTCGCCAATTCGTTGAACCGTCTGCTGGATCCCGAGGCCAAACCGCTCGACCCACCCCCCGAGAGCGCCGACACCGCGATGCTGGCGAAACATCTCGATGCTCCGTTCCAGCAGTCGATGGCTCGTGTTCAGAAACTCGCGAGTGTCAATCCTGAGTTCCCCTCCACACTGCTTGTCCGTCAACGGATCGAACGTATGTATGGATCGGGAAGCGGTCTGGTCGGCGGTCTCCGGTTTTTAGAGGCGCAACTCCAAGCTCCCAAACCGTCTCAAGAGTTACGGCAAGCCGTCGAATTGCGAAAAGGGGAACTGAATGGCCTGCGGACCGGGCTGACCCACCTGGCGTTTCTTCCCGAAAGCGTCGAACGGGATTCCGAAACGCTAGCGACACTTTACCAGTCCGATGGACTGCTCGGGGCGCACAACTGGGCGGGACAACAGCACGACCTCTGGGCGAAGAACGAAACGTACTCCAGCTTCGAAAGCGAACTGGCTCTTGTGCTGTGGCCCGATCACGCACTGCTCCGGTGGTTGCCCAACCTGAACCACCATTCGCAGCCGCGCGTTCCGTCGACCCGGCAGCCCACTCTGATGGTCTCCCGTCTCGACGGCCCGACCTTTGAAATCGCCAAACGGCTCGTGGATGACGCCATCGAAATCGAAAGAGCGGGACTGACGGGCAAGGTGTACATCGACGCCCGGGGCATGCCGGCTTCGAAAGACCCCGGTGCCTACGGCGAATACGACCAGTCGCTCCGCGATCTGGCGATCCTGCTCCGCAAGAAAACCCGTCTCGATGTCATTCTCGATGACAAAGATCCGCTGTTCCAGCCTGGCGACTGTCCCGACGCGGCGCTCTATTGCGGCTGGTACTCGCTGGCCAACTACGTCGACGCTTTCAAGTGGCGGAAGGGATCGGTCGCGTACCACATCGCCAGTGGCGAAATGACCACACTGCGAAACGCCAAGAGCAACGTGTGGTGCAAACGGATGCTTGAGGAAGGGGTCGCAGCGACTTTGGGACCGACTCACGAACCCTATCTGGCGGCGTTTCCCAAACCCGCCGAGTT